>NZ_JBHIOW010000002.1:0-265222 GCF_042195725.1 Bartonella sp. AP65SXKL | reverse complement strand
TACCCTGAATTGTGTAAGTTGGTGCTTTACCATTAGATACATCTGCACCACCACCAAAATATTGTGATGTATTTTGACTTACACTTGCAACGTCCCGATTAACCTGCTCCAACTGCGCAAAATTCACTGCATCATCAGGTTCTTCCCCAGCTGCCACTCCTGTAATCTGCTTATTGCCAGCATCAATACCATCCACAGTTATTTTAGCCCCATCAGCAAACAAAATGCCATCATCACTGATAGAGCTTCTCCCAGCGGTAACTCGTTCCACTGTAATATTATTAGCTAGATCAAATGTTACATTATTGTTTTCCCCACCTTTTGTAATCTTAAGGTTGTCACTTGCAGCCGACAAATCTACAGTATCTTGTACACCAACAGCTTTAGCATTTTTACCTCCAACAGATAGTGTCCAACCTTGGTCTACGTATTTTTGTAATGATTTTAACTGTGCAACATTAACGGCATCAGTGTCGCCACTACCAGCTGCCACTCCTACAATCTGGCGCGTTTTTTTTGATTTAGCATCACCAACACTCACTGCACCTAGCGTACTCGCCCATATCATGTCGTCAGAATCTGAAGGGCCTTTAGTTAAAGAATTATACCCGATAGCGCCAGCAGCAACATCAGCCACAGACTCGCTCCCAAGAGCAACACCCTTATGCTCAGTCGCTCTTGCATCTGAACCAATCGCTATCGAAAGATCTGTTTGAGCTTGAGCACCATAACCTATAGCAATTGCTTTTTGTCCACCTGCAAGTGATTTGTTACCGAATGCAATACTATCAACGCCTTTTGCTTTTGCACGCCCACCAATAGCAATCGTATTGCTTGCTACTGCTTCAGACGCAACCCCTATAGCAATACTTGCTTGTCCACCTGCAAGTGCAGCAATACCAAAAGCTTGTGATCCCCCAAACTTTGCAGTTGCAGCCGCTCCAAATGCTGTTGAATAATGCCCCGTTGCGGAAGATCCACACCCAGTTGCAAAAGAATACACACCATAAGCTTCAGGCAGAACATTTGAAAGACCACCGGTTGCTTTTCCCATATATCCCCCCTTACCGGTCAGACCATCATCAACCCAATTAAGCTGAACCTTCGCCCAGTTAAAAGGACGCTTGCCATTAATCTCTTTATTCATAGAAACTCTTTCATATAGTTCCTCTGCAGTGATTTGGTTATTAGTACCTTGATTGCTTCCACCACGATCAACAACATTAAACACACCACAGTAATCCTTATCGCCAGCTAATACAATACTGCCATGGCTAGCGTATTGATAAGACACGCTAGGACCACTTGTACTTTGAACTTTATCACCTGTTATCGCAAGATTTGCAGCAACCACAGGAGAAACACTCGACAAGAGCGCCGCTATAACTGTTCCCAATGAAACAGCTTTAATCAAATTTGGTGTTGAATATTTTTTCATAATACCCCCTCATAACAATAGATTAAAAACACAAAAAAGGTGTGTTCTAGAGCTTTCTTATTTCCCTTGCGTGTTCCTGCTTTTACAGCGTGTTTTAGGACATAAATAAAATTAAGACGTAAGCTGTTGTTTCTGCAACGCCTTTAGAGGGTAATTAGGGGTAGGTTCGTGAAAGTCAATTTGAGGAAGGTAAAAAAATACTTAATATTAGAATGGATTTCATTTTTCTATCAAAGGTTGTGTGTCGTTTTTAGCTTTGATCTCTTTGAAAAAGGTATAATTTTTGTGCCTATTGATCATCCGCTTAGGCATCAGTTTATTTTTCGTGAATAAGCTCTTTTATTTCATTAGAGGATTTATGAAAGCTTTTTACTAAAATGCCCCATCTATATCCTTACTAATGGTAATGTGTCTCGTTGCTGTATCCTATTTTACAAAAATACTCACTGCTACTTGTTCTTTTATTCCCTTCAGTTGTGAAAAATTCACTGCATCAGTATTGCTAGTTCCTTCTGCAACATTTGTTACTTTTTTACTTGCCGCATTAATATTACCGGTGGTTATTTGCGGGACATCAGTAATTACTAAGCCTGTTGCATCGACTTTTCTTTTCTCTCCTAATGTTATGCTTTTCAATGCTATATCATTAGCCAAACCAAATATGAGCTTATTTTCATCGTCCTTATCTCTTTTAACCCTGAAGTTACTTCCTCCCGATGAAAAATTCATTGTACTATCTAGCACCCATATCTTTAGCTGCCTCACCAGAAATAGACTGTTTCCACTCTTTTTTTCTTACGACTTCTTCTAAATCTTGCAACTGTCTCAGGTTCACCGCATCGGCAGATTTGCTATCAGCTGCTACGCCTATAATTTGTCGCGTTATGTTCTTACTAGGAACACCAATATTTACTGAAACTTTCGTACTTTTCCATTGAGATTAGGTGTTTTTAGCCAATCCTTGCAGAACAGACGTATCCCCAAAAACGCCAGCAGTCCTACCAGACACAGAGCTGTTCCCGATAGCCCCCCATCAACCATCACTTTAGAATAGGAACCTAAAGCGATACTTCCAACCCCTTTTGCTTTTGAATAGAAGCCCATAGAAATAGCTTCTTGAGCAAATGCTTATGTACGGATGACCAAGAGCAATCGAACCATATTCTAAAGCTTTAGAAACAGCTGCTACTACTGTTGAATAATCACTCTTCGAAAGAGTATAATCATTTTCCCCGTGTTCGCTCTTCTTATTATATTCACTACCTATTGCAATACTGCTTTTCTCTAAAGCGTAAGCCATATTGCCTACAGAAACGCTTCATTCTTTTTCCGTTTGCGCTCCACTACCCTAAAGCAATACTTGTGTTTGGAGTACGTTGCATATCTGTAGATCGTTGCATTATAAAGCATACGTTTAAAACTATACGAAAATAAAAGCTAAAACTGTCTTCTTTTAATAAAGGGTATATTCGTATTTACATTTCTTGAAGCATTTTAATAAATCAAAATAATAGCAATCAATTTTTTAAATCTTTACCATTAAGGTCTTTTATTCTCAAAAAAAGTTGTCATAGGCTTTTTATATTCGGATTTTATATAATTACGGGTGTTTTATACATTTAGAATAGCTTTAGAGAACTCTGGAAGAAAGTAAAAAATTTGCCCTTTTCTTCAATTAAGAAAAAGGCAAATCAATTTTATGGATTTAGTCGTTTATTAGTTGAGTATCACATTAACCCCTGTACTTATACCCCAGTGACCTCCAGAAGTGGTAATTGACAAGTTGGAACCAATATCACCGTTCTCTGAAGTATAACCTGCACCAAAAGCAAAAGCAGATTGACTACGCCATAAACCACTACCAAATGCGATTGTTAATTTTCCAGGAATATCACTATAGCGTAAACCAGCTACCGCTAAACCAACAGCTGCTGCTTGTCTTGCCTCTTTTCGAACATCCTCAACAGCATAACTTAATGTCGAAAACTTCATATCCGTATACGAATTAGCCCCACTAACTCCATCTTTTACAAGATGAGAAATTTGCTCATCCGTATACTTATTGGCACTTTCAAGCACAAAATCCATCTTATCTTTTAATTGACCACCATTAACCGCTTCTTTCGAATCTTTTTCAACCCTTCCATCGGCTACATTGTCTATTAATACTGGAGAACTGTCATCTCCACCAACTAATGTAACTTTATTGGTCTTTTTGCCCGTTTCTTTATCTTTATCGTATTGTACAGATCCCTCCGTAACTTTATTTTCAATATCCTTGACCTGATCTGTAATCATCTGCTGAGTTTCCCAAAGCTGTCCTCCATTCACAGCTTCTTTTGAATCTCTGTCTACCTTGCCATCCTCTACATTGATAATCTTACTTGGACTCTTAACACCCTGAGCATCAACATGAGATGCATCATAGCTTCCTTTTTCTTCATTCCAATTCAGACTATTCGAAGAGGTACCCTTTTCAACTTCTTTTATACGATCATTGATAGTGCTCATGCTGTCATTAACAACATCAAATGCTTCAGAGACATTATTACGCTCCTCTTTATCACCTTTCGTACCATCCTTATTAAAGACCTGAACAGTGAATTTTGGTCCTTGCCAGTTTCCTTCCTTATCATAACCAGCTCCTCCACCAAAATATGAGGCAAATGTCTGTTGAAGTGTATAAATCTGACCACCATTAATCGCATCCGTCGAATCTTCTGATATCTTTCCTTTCGCAAGGAACGTGATCTTGCTGTTTTCCTTGTTACCTTCTTTCTCATGCTGTGCTACAAACGCACCTGCATCATCACTCCACAACAACGCATTTTGCTCAATGTTGTCTGAAATCTCATTATGAAGATTCTTGAAAACCTTATTTACACCGGCAAACGCGGCTGCAATACTATCATAATTCTCCTCTTCAAAGCTTCCATCTTCTTGGAAAGTCATTATCTTGAAACCTGGAAGCGCCCAGCCATCACCATCATACTTAGCATCACCACCAAAATACTTTGCTAGCGACTGATTCAGATCATAAATCTGTCCGCCATTAACCGCATCACTCGAGCCTGATACTATAGAGCCAGCCGCAAGTGATGTGATCTTGCTTGCTTTTCTGTCATCACCTTTCCCATGCAGAGCGATAAAAGCTTTGTCACCATCGCTCCAAGATAAAGAATCTTGTGCAACTCCCTCTGAGACCTCCTTAATGCGAGCGTTCACATTCTTGATATTCTCATCAAGCCCTTTAAAGGCAGAACCAACATCGGTATGCGGTTTATCTGTTACTTCACCACCTTTATCAATACTGGATAAATTATAAGTTGGCCCTTTAAAAGCACCATCCTTAAATTCAGCATCTCCACCCAACAATTTTGCTATATCCATTGAAAGAATGTGAACCTGTCCTCCATTGATAACATCCGTTGAGTTTTCCGCAATCGATCCGGCGGCTACATTATGGAGCGCAACAGGTGTAGCATCCTTCCCTTTCCCAAAAGTTACATTTGTATAATCAGTTTGATTATCTGTTGTTTTATCGTAAAGAACAACAGAAGAACTATCCGACAGAAGGGTATCAGAAAGATCCTTCAAACCTTTATCAAATTGTTCTTTGTTCACAGCTTCATTGGCTTTTTCTGCTGCCTTTACACCAGAAAGAGTTCGATCCTTACCACCCTTGTTTGCGATATTGATTTCACTACCTTCTACTCCTTTACCAATGTTGATAACATCTTCATTTTTCGTAACAAGCAAATTACTGATTACATCGCTGATCGCAGTTTGAACCTTTGTGAAAAGTTTACCCACACCTGAAAATGCATCTGATACATTCTTATAGCTTGATTCAGCTTCAGTGCCATCATCATTGATAATTTTGAGCTTAAAATCAGGAACTTTCAATTCCCCATCCTTATATTCAGCGTCATCAGAAAAATATTTTGCAACCTTATCGCCCAGTGAATAAAGTTGAGAACCATTTACGGCATCCATCGATTCTTTCGTAATATCTCCTACAGCAAGCGATGTGATTTTACTTGCCTTTCTGTCATCACCTTCCCCATGCTGGGCAACAAAAGCTTTGTCAGCATCGCTCCAAGATAAAGAATCTTGTGCAACTCCTTCTGAGACTTCCTTAATGCGAGCATTCACATTCTTGATATTGTCATCAAGTCCTTTAAAGGCAGAACCAACATCGGTATGCGGTTTATCTGTTACAACACCTTTTTCATCAATATTCGATAATTTATACCCTGGTACTTTAAAGTTTTTTCCATCAAAGGATACATCTCCACCTAAAATTTTTGATAAATCCCCAGTAATTGTATGAAGCTGACCACCATTAACGGCATCTGTCGAATTTGTGCTAAGATCTCCACCTGCAAGACCTGTTATTTTTTTACCTGCAGCATCAATACCATCCGCTATTACTTTGGGGCCATTTTCAATCGTTAAGCCCGTTTTATCTAAAGTGACGTCTTTTAATTTTACACTGTTCAATGTGACATCTTGTGCCAAATCAAATGTTATTTTTTTGTCTTTACTGTCTGTTGTATCACTATTTTTAATCTCAAAGTTTTTGCTTCCAGAAACCAAATTTAATATATCACCCGGCTGAAAGCTTGAAACAACCTTATCATTAAGAGAAAGTGTCCACCCTTGTGCTACAAATTCCCTTAATTTTTTCAGCTGCGCAATGTTGACGGCATCAGTATCTGCATAACCCGCTGCCACACCTGTAAGCTGTCGTGTTATCTTATTCGGAGTATCACCAATACTAAAAGCTCCTTGAGTGCTCTTCCATATCACACCATCATCCGTTGACTGGCTCCCTATAGAAGGATCATAGCCAACTGTGGACACTGAGTTACGAGAAACAGATTTATAACCCACAGCAACACCACCCTCAGGAAGTACTTGTACATTTGATCCTAATGCCATACTATTTTTAGCTGTTGCAGCTGAAAGTCCACCTAATGCAATACTATTTTCACCAGATGCATTTGCAAAACCACCTAATGCAATACTATTTTCACCAGATACATTTGCAGAACCACCTAATGCAATACCATTGTTAGCAGTTGCACTTGAAAGCTTACCTATAGCAATACTTTCTTGCCCACCTTTTCCCTCACTGGCAGCAATTGTAATGCTCTCCGTTTCGGCGTGCCATTTAAAGACACTATCATCGGCAGCTTTTTTAATCTCATTGTGAAGATTTACATAAGACTTACCCACACCCTCAAAGGCTTTGGCTACATTTGGAAAACTTTCTTCTTCCATCTCATTCGTCTCAGGATTTAAAGTTTTAATTTTGAACTCTGGATCATCCCATTGACCATTCGTAAATTTAACACCACCGCCTAAATATCCAGCTATATGGGTAGCTACAACATTCAACTGACTACCATTTACCGCCTCTTGTGAATCTGCACTAAGATCACCAGATGTAACACCCGTTACCTTTTTATTTCCAGCATCAATACCACCGGTGGTTATTTTCGGACCATCAGTAATTACTAAGCCCGTGGCATCGAAGGTATTTGTACCTGCTTTTAAGCTTGTTAACGTAATGTCTTGAGCCAGATCAAATTTTACTTTATTGTCATCTTCGCCCTTTGTAATATTTAGGTTGCTACTTCCAGCAGAAAAATCTACCGCGCTATCCATAAGAACAGTTGTAGCATTTTTATCTCCAACAGAGAATTTCCAACCGTTTTGTCTTACAACTTGTTCTAAGTCCTGCAACTGTCTAAGGTTCACTGCATCGGTAACATTAGAACCAGCTGCTACGCCTGTAATTTGTCTGGTTATACCCTTACTATAATCACCAACACTAACTGAGCCCCGCGTACTTTTCCATTGTGTCTCGATGTTTGTTGCAGGACCCTGCAACAAAGGAGTGTAGCCAAACTCACCAGCAGCCCTATCAGCTACAGAATCGCTTCCTAGAGCAACACCTTTCGCAACCGTCACATTAGAGCTAGCGCCTATAGCAATTCCCTGCGGCGCCTGCTCCTGTGCATATGCATTGTACCCCATAGCAATCGCTTCATTTGCATAACTATGTGCTTTACTACCGAAGGCTATTGAAAAATCACCTAATGAAGCTGTTCTCTCTTTTTCATCATAACTATCGGTTAGAGAAGAACCGATTGCAATGCTATTTTTAGTATTTCTACTACTACCGGCTAAAGCAGTTAAGCCGATTGCAATCCCTTGGTCAGCCTTCGTCTGCGCTACCTGCCCGTAAACAATAGCATCATGAGCTTCTCCCTGAGCTCGTTCACCATGGACAAGAGGATTACCCAAATTCTCATCCCTAGTTATCTGATCTCCCTTTACAACTCTTGGAGTTAAAGCTGCTCTTGTGATTTTTTTACTTCCAACATTCATATCAATTGAACGTATCGAATCGCTGGTTTCTGCCAAAACATTCACTATAGGACTATAATCGCTTACACCAGTAAGAGTTTTTGTTAAAAAATTTGCATAGTCATCAGCAACACTTACCTTGGATGTCAAAGCAACATTCAGCGCTGTTAAATAATTTTCCTGTGATGAACTAGAAGAATCCAAATCATTCGAAAAAACAGGGGAAATACTGGCTAAAAGTGCCGCTATCGAAGTCAAGGATAGGACTTTAATAAAAGGAAAACGAGAAAATTTTAAATCGCTCCCTGCTAATTTTGTATATAATTTTTTCATAATGAACTCCCCAATGAAAGAAATAACTATAAACATAAAAAAGACACATTTAAACGCTATGAAGTTCCCTAAAATTGGTTTTTCTAAACGTATTCAAAAATTTAGTACCTGACTGAAAAGATAGAGAAGTTGTGTTTTTAGGTTTTATGGTTAATGTGTTTTGCTCTTTTACATTTCCTAAGAAAGTAAAATTTTTTTTGTGGTGATTGGTTTTTTTTAACCTTTAAACTTATTGGTTGTTTTTTGCAAGGGGTAGAGTTAATTTAGCGTATTGTTTTATAGCTTCTTCCAGTAAAGTTGAAATACATTTGAATGGGGATTTTTGTCTTAGTAGAAAGGTTTTTAATAGATTTGTAGAGAGCAAAAGGTTTTTTTATCTGTAGAGTGCTACAGATTTTTCAGATTTAAAAATTAAAGAAGAAAATAATAAACTTATAATTTATGAAAAAACTCATTATCTTATTTTGAAATAAGAGGTTCATTTTGTTGAAAGCGTCCGGTTTTTCTGTTTTTTAAACCTGTATTTATCGTTAGCGCTTATCAATTTATATATATTTTTTTACATACGTAACAACAATTCACCCCTGCCTCATGAGACAGGGGTGAAAAGGAATTTTTATGTATTTTGTTTATTATCAATTCAATGTCATATTGAATCCCGCACCTACACCCCAGTGACCTCCAGAAGTTGTTGCGGATATGTTAGAGCGGTATTTTCCATTTTCTGAGGTGTAACCTGCACCAAAGGCAAATGCAGACTGACTACGCCATAAACCAGTACCAAATCCAACGCTTAATTTTCCAGGTGTATCATTGTAGCGTAAGTTAGACACTGCAAGACCAATAGCTGCTGCTTGTCTTGCCTCTTTTTTCACACTCTCAATACTATAGTTTAAAACATCAAACTTCATATCTGTATATTGCTTAGCCCGATCAACAGCATCATCAATCGCATCAATCACAATATTATTAACCCGTTGATCTGTATACTGCTTGGATTCATCAAGAATAATCTTCATCTGTTCTTTAGTATAATCATGAAGTTGACCACCATTTACAGCCTCTTTCGAGCCTTTTTCAATTTTACCATCAGCTACATTATCAATCAGAACAGGTTCACTGGCATCCCCCCCCGCTAATGTGATTTTATTGGTTTTTTTGCCGTTTTCATCTCTATCATAACGAACAGCATCCTCTTCAATGCCGTCAACTCTATTATTGATGTTATCAACTTTGGCATCAATATTGATAACTGTATCACCAATATCAGCAATCGTATTGGAAATGGTATCAACTCTGTTGGTAAGATGCTTCACATCTTTTTCGACACCAGTGACACGTTCATTGGTTTCCCAAAGTTGCCCACCATTGACGGCATCTTTCGAGCCTTTTTCAACTTTACCATCAGCTACATTGATAATTTTATTCGGCTTTCCATCGCGACCAGCATCATAGGCTTTTTCTTTATCATTCCACTTTAAAGCATCTGAATCGACCTTGTTGATGACATCATCAATACGGTTATTAATATTTGACATATTTTTATTGACGTCACCAAAAGCATCAGCGACATTATGATGCTCTGTCTCAACAGTCGTACCATCAGCATTGACTTGAACAATCTTAAAAGTAGGATCTGTCCATTTGCCATTCTCATATTTGGCACCGCCACCGAAATAATTTGCAAGTTGGTTATTCATGGAATAAAGTTGGTTGCCCGTAATGGCATCTGTTGAACCTTGAGCAATCTCACCATCTAAAAGATACTTCAATTTGCTGTTTGTTTTCTTACCATCTTTTTCATGACGTGCCACAAATGCTTCTTCCTCATCATCCCACAGTAAAGCATCTTTAGAGAAATCTTCAATTTTCTGGTTAAACTCATTGGATACATTCGTTAAGCGTTGATTCACATCTTGAACATTTTTATCAAGACCTGTTAAAGCATCACCAACATTGTAAAAATTAGCCTTCCCTACTTCACCACCTACAATAGCGGATAAAGTATATTTCAGCCCTTCAAAAGCACCGTTAATGAACTTTGCACCACCACCAAAAAACTTTGCAATATCTGCTGATATTTTATTAATCTGACTACCATTGATTGCATCGTTGGAATTTTCAGAAATGCTACCATCTTTTACGTTATGAAGAGCAACTGGTCCGTTGTTCTTATCGCCGCCCAAAGTTACACTACCATAATTAACACTATTATCGTCATTCTTATCATAGAGAACCGCAGCAGCAGTTACTGTCTCAATATCTTTAGAAATCTTATCTATGCTTTTATCAAGTTGGTCTTTGTTAACAGCTTCATCACCATTTTCTGCCTCCCGCACGCCAGAAATTTTACGTCCTGAACCACCAACACCTGCAATATTGATCTCAGTACCAGCGGTATCCTTACCAATAGTAATAATACCTGATGCACCTCCATCTTGCTTAACAAGACTATTTTTTACCACATCGGAAATCTTATTATCAATATTTGTGATAGAAGTATTAACACCTGTAAACGCTTCCGTAACATTATGATAGGTCTTCCCCTGAATAAGGAAAGCTGGTTCTACACCATTCAGTACATCTGTACTACCCCCAAAATATTTCGATGTATTTTGAGCGACTGTTTTAAGATTATCAGTAACAGTTGTAACCTTCTCATTCGTAGCAAAAAGTTGTGAACCATTTACTGCTTCAGTAGATGTTCGAGAAAGTTCTCCATCTTTTACACCGGAAAGTGTTCTTTCTTGCTTATCTTTATTTACAAGGCTGATTTCAGTACCACCGGTTGCTTTACCCACAGTAATAAGACCATCTTCTCCCTCCTGCTTTACAAGGCTATTTTCTGTTACATTGTTAATCTGATTATAGATATCCGTAATAGAACTATCGACACCTTCAAAAGCATCAGCAACATTCGTATACCTATTCTCAACAATATTACCATCAGGATCGTTACGAGAAACTTTGAATACAGGCCCCGTCCATTCTCCATTCTCATATTTAGCACCACCGCCAAAATAATTCGCAATCTTATCGCCCATCTTATAAAGTTGAGAACCATTTATTGCATCTGTTGAATCTCCTGAAATATCGCCATCCGCAAGGAACTTAATCTTACTATCTGTCTTCTGTCCATCTTTTTCATGAAGTGCAACAAATGCACTCTCAGAACTGCTCCACAATAAAGCATCTTTAGAGAGACCCTGAATTTCCTCAGTAAAATTATTGACTACATGTGTTAAACGACTATTCACATTTTTGACATTCGCATCAAGCCCAGTCAAAGCATCACCAACATTTTCAAAGGTTTTCTGTTCTACCTTACCATCTGCAGAAACGGTAGATAAATTATACTGTGGTCCAACAAACACACCATTTTCAAATGAAGTACCACCACCAAAGAATTTTGCAATATCTCCAGAGATTGTATTAATTTGACTACCATTTACAGCTTCCATGGAGTCTTTGGAAATTTCACCATTTTTTACACCTGCAATGGTTCGCTCTCCCTCAGTACCTGTAATATCAATTTTCGTACCGCCTTTTTCAGCACCAATAGTGATAAGCTTCTGATCTTCTTTCCATTTAACAAGACTATTTTCTGTTACATTATTAATCTGACTATAAATATCTGTGATAGAAGTATCAACAGCAGCGAAAGCATCCGTTACATTGTCGTGTTTTGTATTCTGAACCATAAAAGTTGGTTTGATACCATTAAGTATATCTGTCTCCTCACCACCAAAAAAATCCACTATATTAGTAATATAATTAAACAGTTGATGGCCATTTATTGCTTCTGTTGAATCGGAACTGACTTTTCCAACTGCAACGCCAGAAATAATTCGATCCTTGCCTTCAGAGTTCGCAATATTGATTTCGATACCTTCTTTTTCAGCACCAATGGTAATATTTTTTTTACTTTTACTCCATTTAACAAGACTATTGTCTTCTATCTCAAACTTCATTTTATATAATTGTGAAAGATTAACAGCATCATGCTCATTGCTACCATCTGCGACTCCTGTAATTTTTGTATTGGCGGCATGAATACCACCCTTGGTCATTCTTGGGCCATCTTTGATCATGAAACCGGCATTACTCATTCTGCTGTCCCCTGTTTCTACACGACCAACTTTAATATATTCGCTTAAATCAAACTTTACTTCATTGTTATCACCTTTGGTAATTTTTATATTTGTGTTCTCACTCTCATTATTATCATCGTCTTTATGCTTAACTGCAACAAACTTTACTGTACTTCCTGCTTCAACATCTGTAGCTTCTTCATCTTCAACAGCAAGTTTCCAGCCCGTTTCCATCCCCGCTGTAAAGTCTTTCAGCTGTTTATAATTTACTGCATCAGTATCATCAGTACCAGCTTTCACTTTTGTAATCTTTTTGCCACCAGCATCAATACCTTTCATAGTTATGCTTGGACCACCATCAACAAACTTAAAGCCATCGTTGCTCATAATGCTGTTGCCTGTCGTGACACTCGTGAGCTTAAGAGTATCATTCAAAGAAAATGTAACTTTATTACTGTCTTTTGCAATTTTTATATTTTTGCTACCATCTTCATTTTCACCAGCAACAAAATCTACTGTACTCCCAGCTTTAACATCTGTAGCATTGTTACCATCAACAGAAAGTTTCCAGCCATTTTCTGCAAGTGTCCTTACCTCTTTCAGCTGTTCATAATTTACAGCATCAGTATTGCCTTCTGCCTTAGCTACTCCTGTAATTTTTTTATCACCAGCATTAATACCATTCAAAGTTATGCTTGGTCCATTACCATCAATAAACTTAAAGCCCTCATCACTCATAATGCTGTTGCCTGTCGTGACACTCGTAAGCTTAAGGTTATCATTCAAAGAAAATGTAACTTTATTACTGTCTTTTGCAATCTTTATATTTTTGCTTCCGTCCTCACCCGCATCCGCAACAAGATCTACTGTACTCCCAGCTTTAACATCTGTAGCATTGTTCCCATCAACAGAAAGTTTCCAGCCTGCTTCAGCAAGTGTTCTTACCTCCGTCAACTGCTTATAATTTACAGCATCAGTATCTTCTTCCCCTGCCGCTACCCCTTTAATCGTTTTATTACCAGCATGAATGCCATTAACAGTTATGCTCGGCCCCTCATCACCGTCAAATCTAAAGCCAGCAGCATCCATAATGCTGTCTCCTGCTGTGACAGTCATTACCTGAATATCATCAGCTAGATCAAATGTGACATTGTGATCATTATCTTTTTCGATCTTGATATTTTTTGTACCTTTATTGTCAACTGACTGAAAATTTACTGTACCATTTGGACCAATAGCCGTAGCATTTCCACCGTTAACAGCAAGCTGCCAACTCGTTTTGTTCGCGTTTTTCACCTCTTGCAACTGTTTATAATTCACTGCATCGTTAGGTTCAGACCCATCTGCTACGTTTGTGATCTTTTGCTTGGCTGCATCAATACCATCAATAGTCATGCTTGGACCATCATTACCATTAATAAAAAAGCCGTCTACAGTCATGCGTGAACCGCTTTCACCGTTAACAAAAAAGCCATCATCACTCATCGTGCTTTGGCCTGTGGTGACTTGCGTCAATTTAAGATGATCATTTAAAGTAAATTCAATTTTATGCTTATTATCTGCAGTGTTTTTTGCAATCTTTAAGTTGTCTTTTCCCGCTTCTTTTTCACTTTTCACTGAAAAATCTACAGTATTGCCTGAATTCACATCTGTCGGATCGGTATCGTTAGCAGAAAGTTTCCACCCCCCTCCCCCTGCTATGATATCTTTCATAGCTTTTAGTTGCGCCACGTTTACCGCATCAGTATCTTCACTTCCAGCTGCAACCCCTGTAATTTGTCGTGTTAGCGTACCATTACCACGACCGCCAACTTCACCAACGCTAAAAGCGCCTGTGGTGCTCTTCCATGCTATACTGGTTTTTGTTGTCCCTTTACCTGTTACAGGATCATAACCAGCAACATTCTTGTCTCTATCAGAGATAGCCCCACCACCTACAGCAACACCATCTCTAACAAGCACTTGCGAATTTACACCAATGGCAACCGAATCTTCTTTTTCAGCATAAGCTTGCGTACCTATAGCAATCGCATTTTCAGCATTCGCGATTACTTTTCTGTTAGGATCATTTTCTTCGGTTCTGTCAGAGCGCCTGCCCCCTATTGCAATAGCACCTGAAGCTTTAGCTTCAGCATCTGTACCTATAGCAATCGTATAACTCTTTTCTGCCTTTACCTTTGTACCTAAAGCAATGCTATTTGTACCTAATGCAGTTGCAAGCCCTCCAATAGAAACTGAAGATTTGCCCGATGCTTCTGAGCCTACACCCATAGCAACACTTGCTATACCACTTGCAAGTGCGGAAACACCAAAAGCTTGTGCACCCCCTGCCTTTGCTGTCGCACCTGCACCAAATACGGTTGAATAATTACCCGTCGCTGCAGATCCACAACCCGTTGCAAAAGAATAAACACCATAAGCCTCAGGCATAGCATTAATGATACCACTAGTGTTTGTTCCCATATAAGTAGCATTGTTGGTTAGAATCCCAGCGCCTTGCCAAGTAACCTTTTCAGTGGTCGTGCCGTAAGGACTACGACCTCCAAAAACTTTCTCACCAATAAATCTCTCATATTGTTGCTCTGCGGTTATTCGTTGACTATCAGCAATTCCTTGTTGTTGTTTGCCGCCACGACCAATAACATTGTCTGCACCACAGTAGTCATCATCACCAGCAAAAACAACACTCCCATGACTACCGTGTGGATATACAACACCAGTACCAGGTGTACTTTGACTCGTCCCTCCTACTATCGCAAGATTCGCCGCAAAAACAGGAGAAACACTCGATAAGAGTGTGGCCATTACCGTACTAAGAGAGACAACTTTAATTAAATTTGGTGTGGAATATTTTTTTTTCATAAGAATCTCCTCCTACAGAGTTCAACATCATCACAACGCGCGAAAACACACATGGCAAAACCCTTAGTTTGCGCACTTCAAAAACCAATAAATCAAGACAAAACTCCCCCCTACGATACCGATACTTATCCGGCATCGACCTAAAATCTCTGCAACAACATCGAATCTAGAAAAGTCCCCAACCCTTTTAGCTAGAGGGATTCAAGCTAAAAAATAAATAAAAACACAAAACTTTGAAAATATACTGTTATCTCCATTCAAAAATACTGCGATTTATCTCTTAACAAAAATAGTTTCACTAAAGAGCAATTCTACTTTTCAAATAAAGCGCATCAGAAGAATGGCAAGAGTGTAAAAATTATTTTTTATAAATTTATAAAAATACTTCTCAATAAATTAGCTGTTCTTATAAGCACAAATTTATGATTTTTTAACTTATAGCATAATGTAATAATGACGATTATCATGATAATCTCACTTTTTGTTGCGAGGTAAACTGTTTCAATATATTATACATCTCTTTGAAAGAAATCTGTCTTAAATATAATGATGCACGCTCTGTAAAAAGTTTTAACGTGCTCATCTTATCATCTTCATAAAAAGACAAAAGCGCATCTATAAATAGTCTTTCGTTCTTCTCTCTTATATATCTGTTACCCTTCTATAGGAACAAAACATCGTCATTGTATTTTCACTGTTGTATAAATTTTTTAATATCACAAACCGAAAAGAAGCTGTTTTCTAAACTCTTTCCTCTCACAGAACCCACTGTATTTTCACTATTGTCCGTATCTTTTCTTCAACCAACAAATATTTCAGGAATGGCACTATATTAGATTCTTTTTGAAGAAATTTTGTTTGTATCACTACTCGTCATTCTTTTTATGAACCATTTTATCTTTAATCAGAGAAATATATTGATTTATAATGATAGTTTCTCGTTTTTCAGATCGAATAAGAGACTCGAAAATCGTGAGATTTTCACATTCCAAACTTGGTTATACAGCAGAAAATCAAAAAAGTTTTATTTTTTTAAAGGCTGTTCATTCGTATCTTATGAAATTCTAGATGTGCTTTTCAGTTTCGATTTTACGCTTTAAATGTAATTTTAAAAGTGGCAAAGTGGCTTCGACTTCTTCTATATCATTGAGGTTTTGAATAAGCTCTTGCAATCTTCCATAAAGCTCTGCTGCTAATTCCGCAACATCTTCAGGAGAAAGTGTTATTTTTGCATCATGATAGGTCGTATAAACTAAATGTCCCAGCTTTTTCATCAGCCCAGTAGGAATCGCCTGCGGTTTAAAACCAGCTGCTTTCGCCTTTGCCACATCTGAAAACATCTCGCCATTTCCCGTTACTAGCCAATCTAATGAAACACCACAAATTTCTTGATATTTGGAGAGCGCAGAGGCTGTAGGCTCACTTATACCAGTTTCATAAGTTCCTATAGAGCCAGCAGTGATACCAAGATGTTCAGCAAACTGCTTACGCTCTGTAAAACCAAGAGCGTGACGCACTTTACGAAAACGTTTTGCCAACTCAGTTTTAGGTTTTGCTTCCGGACGAGCCAAAAAAAACACTCCAAAATCAATATAATTGTTGACTAAATAATTATATTGATTTACATCTATCATTACTGCCCCTTAAGAAGAGCAGTTATCACATACATAACCCCACAAAAACGGATGTTACAGCATCCATTCAAGCAGGAGCGAAAATTATGACAATTACAAAAATGCAATCGCCGTGGTATTTTTCTGAGCTGCGCCCCTGTAATATAACCTTGGAAAAACTCAAGCCTATCAGAGGCTATTTTCCAGAGTCAAAAACATTTGGACACAGGCCAATGAAAAAACTAAATGCGCCACTGCCAACTCTATCAGTTTGCATGCCAAGCCAATTCTTGCCAACTGCTTTCTCAAAAGTTGCAGTCATATTCTTTCAAAAGCAAAAAGCCTAATACGATTCTCTTCATTTCATGCTGTGTAATATACCACTGAAATCTTATTACAAAAATATGCTAATGCATTTCCCATAGGTTTTTATAAGGTAAAAAGTTTATCAATGTCTAAAAATCAATATAAAATAGGCAAAATAATTGGTATTCTACAAAAAATGAGATTATCACTCGTTATTAAAAAGTTAGACGTTTACAAACCCTGTTTGCTTATTTTATATATTAATAGCACTGATTTAGCTGTAACTGGCAATAGAGATTTCAGGGTGTTTGGTTTATCGTCAGAATACTCTTCCTCTACGCATATTAAAAGCCTTTTGGCAATGTATTTTAAATGCTATAAATTCTATAGTAAACACATTGCCATCCATATTTACAATTGGGCGCTTCAAAATCTTGGAGTAATAAAATCTTTAATAGGCTTTGATTTAAAAGCGCGTATTTTGCAGAAAATTGACAAAACCATGAGGTTCGTATACATGGCAATTTTAAGTGATGATAGTGGAGTGATACTTAAAAAAGCTGCATGGAAACCCGCAACGTTGAGGAATTAAGCATGACCTCTTTATGCGATAAAGAATTATCTGATACACTGGTTGGTCTTTATGACGACTATCAACGCGGTTTCGACATTGGAGAAGAACTTAAACTGTGCGTGGATTTGGCGTTATCTCTTGAATTGGAACTCAGTATTCACCGTTTAAGTGAAACAGATGCTGTTTTAAAAAAAGAGATTGTGCAAACCTTGCATCGTCGTAGAAATACTCATTCCAATGAAGATGAAATTGATACAATTTTTCATATGGATTTTGAAAAACAAAAATAATACAATACTCTCCCCATATGATACGATATTACCTCATCGCTTTACTTTCTGCTACGCTTAGACAAAAAACTTTCAAGAAGATTTAAAGTGTTACGTTTTCGTCTTCTTAACAACAGTGAGATGAATTAAAGAAACGCATCAATTCTTTTAGATCATTATCAAAAAATAGAGAGTATTCTCTAGCATACATCAATTTATGCTTTGTTCATTAAGCACCAACTTTTACATTTTCTCAACTCTCCTTTAAAAGCAAAATGTGAAATGTACTGCAGCGTAAATATTTATAAAATAGCGTATGTTGTCCACACTTAAATGTAATTTATTGTTTTTCATGTTTATAAAACAGCACTATGAGTATTCCAACAAACGCAACAATGCTTTGAAAAAAATATATCGATTGAGGTGATATGCTACTGTTATCGCTTGCCATAATGAGATAGACTCCGAGGATCAAGCATCCAGAGATACCATTAAAACTTGCCTGCAATCTTCCTTGGTATTCAGGATCACAAGAGAGTTGTGATAAAGAAATCGAAAGAGCCCAACTCGAAAGTCCAAATCCAATCATAAAGTAAACAGGAAAAACAACAAAATTGTGTGTATTAACAGATAGAATAGCAAGGCCAATAGCCATAAAAGCTAATAAAATGGCTAATGTTTTCCTGATAGATAAAACTTTACAAAGAAGTGGTGAAAAAAACGCACCTGTCAATACACCCATAGAATAAAGCACCTCAAATATTGCAAAGGTCCTGTTATCCGCATGTAAAACCTCTTGTATATAAGGAACGAGAATAACAGGAATGGTCATCAAAAGAGTCATAATAATCATCTGGCTTATATAAGGTACAACAAGAGCTGGATTCTGTTTAAAATAATGAAGGGATGCTGTATAATTTTCCCACCAATTTTGCTGGTTTTGTTTTTTAGATCTTCGGTTTTTAGGTACCTTCATTGCAAAATTAAATAAACCAGCAATGATAAAGAATATACCACCTATTAGAAGAGTTCCTTTTGTTCCTGCATAGGACAGTATAAATCCACTTAAGCCCATACCTACGATAGTGCCAAGTTCATAAACCATATCGATGGTTGCATTTGCATTGATGAGCTGTTCCTTCAGCACAATACTTTGAATTAAAGAAATAGCTGATGGCATATAAAAAGGGATAAAAATACCCAAAAGAGCAGATAAGACCATCAATTCAATTTCTATACCAAAATGCCAAAGCATTACCCAGCTTACAATTACCAAACCTCTCACAAGATTTGAAATAATAATCTGCGTTTTACGATTATATTTATCTGCCAATATGCCAAAAATAGGCGCGAAAATAATGCCAGGCGTCCAAAGAAAAAGCATCATCAACGCTACACCACGGATTGAGCCCGTCTGATTGTAAGCGAGCCATGACAATGTAATATAATTTAGTCCACTTCCAAATGTAGCAAATAAGCCGCTCAAAGTAAAATAGAGAAAAGTTCTATTTTCAAATAAAGCAATGCGTTCCTTCAAATTTGAAGTGAACATAAATTATCCTCTAAAATGAATACCAGTCGATATGCATGATACATCCTGTTTAAAAACAGGCATTCTTACAATTTTTATTTTAGATCATTAAATTTAAGAAAGCAAAATTTCTTTTTTGAGGCTTTTACAATCTTTGTGCTGTTTTATGATTAATTCTTCTATGAAAACGGAACATTTATGGACAAAAACAAAATTAATATTTTATGTGCGTTTTATTCAGAAGCTACACCTTTATACATATGTGAAACAATTTTACGGTATGGAAGCTTCACTCACATTATTGTCCTTATTATTCTGTGCACTAAAATATGCTCGAGTATATTCCTCCATGTCGTTCTTCTATCACCACACTTCGTCTCTAAAAGAATAAACATACTATTATCCTCACAATAAATATTGCTAATTTTTCTACTCCCCTTCTCTAAATCTTTTAAAACAAGCCCATTACAGTTAGTTTTCTAATTAAAATATATAACGTGATATTTTTCCTGAGCAGTTAAATTATTGCAATCACATCTCTAAAGTTTCAGATTTAGAGTAAGAATACATAAAGGAGGATTTATCGTGGATAAATTGATTAATAAATGATTTTATTCATAATCAAAAAAACTTATCTATATGATGTCGTATTTGATGATGAATTAAAGAAACAGGAGTAGTTCCATCAATTGTTATAAACCGCTCATCTATTTCCGATAAAACGCGGTAAATGAAAATAAAATGTAATATGAGGTCTTGGAATAGATTGATTTAATTTAACGACACTTTCAACAGAAAGCTCTTGAGCATAAAAATAAGCAAGACTAGAATAAACATATCGATCGCTAATTAATAAATTTTGCGATGACGTTAAGGAAGGTTCAATAATTTCAAGCGTATATTTGCGTCTATCTGTCGCTGATAAGAGTGCTAAAAGCAACGGATCAATTGCTTTTCCATTATCTAAGTAATCTCTAATTTCTGGATTATTTCTATACCAATAACTGGGTTGAGAAGTTCTTATTATATGTTTTTCTGTTGAGTAATGGCGAGCAATTTCTTTGAAGACCACATGGAGTTATAAACTTTTTTATCAAGATACATTTTGTCTATATACTTTCCATAAGTTAAATTGTTTTATATCTGAAATCTCTTAATGTTTAATAAGGTGTTTTTTAACTCGTCTCTAAACAGAAAAACACAATACTCCCGCATTTTGTATAACTTATTAACTTTATGATAAATGGCGGTATATAGACTTAGTTTTAAGATAAGGTTATATTTTAGACAACTTAAAATGAGATTAAGTATTTGTAAAAAATATATTTTTTGATCACACTCCATAACCTGCCATTTTTTAACGAATTCTAGTAGAGTTTCTGAGGATTACTCCTATAGCGTCGTGTAAATGTATAGAAATGAGTTCGATCTCAGTATATTATTGTCCCTTAAGAGCTGGTACTGGATTGCACTACATAGAAATCTAATGAAATCAACTCTATCTTTTCTCAAACCACTGCCCTCGCTATAAGCATTTGATATTCAATTCCGTCAAAAAGCAGCAGAGCAATTCTTGGAAAACATCGCTGAGATATTGAAATATGCCTTGCAAAAGCGTTTAAATCAAATGTTTCACTATATTTTTCGGTATATTCATAAACTGAAATTAAGAATATTATAATAAGACCTCAAACAACGACGACGCCCAAATCAGCCGTAATAAAGCCTCCTAAAACTGAACCAATAATACCTCTCTATCAGACAGACTACCATGTAAAGGTTTTAATACAATACCTTAGCGCTAATGCCATAAATGTTTCTGATAGATAACGAAGTTTATTGTCACAACAACATCTAACAACGGTCAATAGAAAAACCTAAACCTTGAGTATAAATGGAGGAAATCTTAAGAGTGCAAACACAGCCCTCCCAAGAACATAGCTATACTGGTCATTTAGCGAAGAAACTCCTCATTGGAAAAGCACCTCACAAGAGATACAGTAAAAATACCAACCGCCTCCGCTCTCAGTTTCTCCAAAATTAGCTATCCCTATGATAAACGTTATCGTTCAAATCTGTATCATGCTTCTATCGAAAAAACTTGACATGCCTAACAACACATATATTAGCTTTTTGTAAAAATGTATAATGTATAGCATGTGTATTTAACATGGGGGGATAATGTGCACAAACAACTGATGTTTCGGTTTTATGGGCTTGTTGTCCTGCTGTATCTTTCTGATATGGTTTTATTTTTAAGTAATCTTTGGAATGCTTATCGCATAACATCCTCATCGGTTTTCCTGGGCGTAACCATGGCTTTGGGCACCCTTATGCCCTATCTTTTGAAAAAAAGCGGTCTTGTGCGCATTAAAGCCTCACTGCGGTTGGTCGATTTATACAAAAGGCGGATCATTATCTATAGCCTTCTTTTATTGATTGCTCTTTTCCATTACGCTGATTCCCCCTTTGGTTTTATCGCTGTCTCTATCTCTATCGGCTATCTCTCTTTGATTACCTTAAGCACACTCGAGACTTATAATACTAAACTAGCACTTAGTGGTTATATTAGCGCCCAAAAGGCTTCCCGCATTATGCAAACAGTGGTGCAAATTGGCGCATTTTTGGGAGCAGCACTAAGTGGTTATCTCTTAGAAGCGACCAGCCCTCGAGGGGCAGCGGCTGAAATCGGTTATAATGGTTTGATTGTGACACTTTGTGTGTTTGACATCATTATAAGCCTTATAGCCGGATATATTATATTTTGCGATGAATACAACGCTACAGATACCACAGCACTTGCAACTGGTAAGAAGCCAGCACCTACACCGCAAGCGGATGGACTCTCCCGTGAGCTTAAACTTTTATGCGTCTGCATAGGACTTATTGGCTTTCATATTTGCGCTTATAATACGCTGGCAACCATTCTTTTTCAGAGTGTGAAAAATTTTGGCTCTGAATACTATGGGCTTTGCAGTGCGGTTGCGGGCATGGGCGCTTTTTTGGCTGCTTTTATCAAAATCCCTCGTTTTGAATTTATTCTCCCAGCCCTTATATTGAGCGTAGCTGATCTTATTTTTAGCACCACACAATCGCCCTATTTGGCTGTGGTCTTTTGCTTTTTTATTGGCTTTTCAATGAATACCATGCGAATTAATGCCCGCAAACATACGATTGAAGCGACCAAAACAGAGGCTCAAGCAGAGCTGGTGGGAAGCTATAGCGGCATGCTTTATACTCTCTCCCAGTCGGCAGGTTATGTCATTCTTGGTCTTCTTACAAGCTCTGCCCTTATGGGTCCTCAAGCAGCTGTTTATCTTCTGCCCCTTATAGGGCTAATAATCTTTATTTATGTTCTTTTCCTTTTATCACAGCGGAACAAAGTATGAGAAAACCTATTCTTATTGTCGACCCTTTCTCCACGGGTGCCCTCTATGGCCCTGCTTTGCAAAAATTAGGCTATGCTTGTTATGGTGTTGTCTCTCAAGCAGCTCCTTTTTCACACTTTATGCTTTCTTATCAGGGAAAGGGCATGGCAGAAGCGAAGCTTCATAGTGTAGATGAGATAAAGAAACGCTTTCCTATCGGCACGATAGAGGCTGTAATAGCGGGTGCCGAAAGAGGTATCTATTGTGCAGAGCAATTGGCGGCTTATTATGGTTGTCTTGGGAATAACCCCTTGACTACCGATTGGCGACGGAAAAAAGCAGCGATGCAAAAACGTCTTTGTGAAAATGGTTTATCTTACATCCGATCAAAAATTCTTACAAAAAACGATTGTACTCTCGATGGTTTTGAAAGCCACAGCGGCTATGTGGTAAAGCCAAATGATTCTGCAGGGAGTGATGGTGTTTTGTTTTTCTCTAATCTTGAGGAAGTAGTAACGTGGGCCTCTGAAATCGACTGGAAGAAAAAAAATATTTTTGGCGCACCTAACGAGGCCTATTTGCTTCAAGAAAGATTGGAGGGAGAGGAATACATCGTCGATGCCGTTGTAAAGGGAGAGGCTATAAAAATATGTAGTTTGTCACGATATAAAAAAGGTATTCATAATGGAAGTACTTTTGTTTATGAAACGCTTGATGTACTTGATTCTCAAGATCCCTCTTATGCCCCTCTTATCTCTTATGCAAAACAATGCATTCGCGCGCTGGGGATTGAATATGGACCTGCGCATATGGAAATCATGCAAACAGCTCGTGGTCCAGTGATGATCGAAGTAGGAGCCCGCCTCCACGGAGGAATTGCACCCACCTTGTTCGCGCATTGCTATGAAGATGGTTTACTTGAAAGCTCCGTTAACCTTATTGCAGGCGTGTTTTCGCAAACCCCAAGTCGCTTTAAGAAAAAAGGGCGTATTATCTTCCTTATCAACGAGATCGACGGTCATATTATAAAAGATGTTAACGTATGGCGGCAAAAGCTTCATTCTTGGGAAAATATGGTTCATTTTACGCTTTTTTTTAAAGAAAACGAGCCCCTCCCCCTAACCATCGATTTAAATACCTGCCCAGCTATTATAGCAATTTGGGGACACAATGATGATGAATTATCAGCTTTGGAGAGGATCATTCGTAGCAATTTCCTATAAAATACAGCAAGGGGAGAAAAACATGGATTCAGAAGCGCAATCAATTGAAAATATAGACAAATATTAAAAATGGAAGCAAGTCATTTTTAAAGAATTCAATGCAACCATGAATAACACAATTAGGCCTTTTCTGCCTATTCGGTGTAAATGGATACTCAAAAAATATGCTTAGATTTGGGTTCTACAACAAGCTGACCTCAAAAAATATAATGGAAGATCTGATAACTTATTGCGATAATTATAAAAGTTTTGGAAAGAACACATCTTTTGTTGCATTCGAGAAACCGACCCCATACAAAGTATCGAAGTTTATAGAGAAAAATTCTGGTCTACACTTAAAAATTTGCGAGATTTTGACAACCGAGAATGACCTAAGTATATACAAAAAATATGTACAATCGTCTATGGGAGTTCTGCTTTCATGGCGAACCTATGTTTATAGTTTGCAATATCCCGTCTCATATAAACAGAATTAAGTAAGTTCTATATTTATGTTAACTTTCCAACTTAAGTGTTTTTTCTAAGTCTTCTCTCTACAGAACAAAATGTATTCTCGTTGTAGGAAAAAGGCCTGAACCTTTTGATATTATCACAAAATCTCCTTTTTTAAGAAAATATAGCAAACTCCAAAATAGAGAATGGACGCAATATTTTCTGCAAGGCAACACTATTGAATCCCTACCTTGCTCATATCATCTAATGAAACACGATAATGACTAAGTTTTCTAAAATTAAATTAAATAAAAATATTTATGATATATTAAAAATGATACTGCCAAAACAAGGCTCGATAGAGATTCAAAGGGATTTTCCAAAAAATACATAGAATGCAGTGTGTATGTATAAAACTTCTCAGGATGATCGTGTTAATAGCAATGTTTAGGGAAGCCTTTTGGGGAAAGATTTTACAGCAATTATGAGTATCTCTAGAATGAAAAGCGCTGACTTTTAGAACAGAGAGAAACATTGATTATAACAGTTTATTAGGCTAAACGCAGAATATTTATCCTAATAATGGATGGTTAAATTATAACGGGATAGTTTTTTGATAATCATAAAGAAAAAGGTATAGAGCGTGTTTCTTTTAGTTAAGGAAGAGTATTGCTCATTTTTTTTCTAAAAGTAAGCAAATTCAAAGATAATTTTTTGTTCTTATAGTGGTGAGAAAATAATTGTCGAAGTCAGTGAAGGGGAGATTCCAATAGATTGTTACAAAGTTTAATAAAAGTTGGAATACTTAAAAATTCTTTAGTTTCTATTATGATTTAAGAATACCAGGTTAGGATATGGAGAATTCAAGAGCTCAAAACTTTGTGATAATATTGGTTTAGAATTACATCTTGTTCATTCAGACGAGATGAGCCAATTATTATATGTCACAGAGACATATGGGTGGAAAATTTAAAAAAAGCTTATCCAGAATCTGACTTAAAGGTTATTGGAACTTTAGTAGTAAGATTGGCTTGGTCTCACGTTGCTCAAAAATTAGCAACCAATCTTGTTGTGACTAGACTAAATTTGGAAGATCTGCTCACTGAGCGTTTTTATAATATTATGAAATGATAAAAATATTAATATCTCTTCTTGTCTCGGACATGAAGCCGGTGCTATTTGTATTTATTATCCGTTGCACCATTGTCCGAAATATATTTTAAGTGGTTGTCACTTGAAATATGCCTTGGAAAATTATTTGGCAAGAGAGCGTACCTATATGTATTGGAAAGTAATTTCCTATTATTTGTCTCAATCTATGGGTACAACGCTGCCAAGTATAGAATTCATGCTGACAGATGACTTTCAAAAAATAAGTGCCTATAACGCATTTGAACTAAACTTTTATGAAAAACTGGAATTTAGTACCGAACCATATTCGACAATGGAGAAAATCATAAAATGGCTTGAGTCTCTGTTTAAGAGGGGGGAGGCTATTGCGTAATTCTGTTTTTCTTATGATTGTGATTGGTTGTTTGACGAGTTTTTGTGCTAGTGGTGTATTATCTATCGGCCTTTCTTTATTACAATTCCAAGATACAACTGGAGAAGCATCTGCTGCTTTAAATGTCGTTAATTTAATCGCAATTGGAATTGCTGGCTTATGTTTGGGAAACGTGTTGGTGCACTATCAAGGCTTTATAATTGGGTTTTATAGCCAAATTATTTGCGCTTGTTTATTGTCTTTCTTATTATTTATGAACAATCCGGTACTTATTTTATTTGTATTTTTTTTACTTGCTCTCTTGATGGGGGCTGATAACCCAAATAACAATAGTGCCTTGAATCAGCTGGTTCCAGCTCCCAAACAAAAAGCTGGAATTTTTGCATTTTACACTAGTTGCTGTCAGTTTTTTGTTATTATATCCCCATTGCTTATATATTTTATAATTGCGCATTTGGGGCACAAAATAGCCATAGCCTTTATTGTATTTATCTATCTTTTGAATGCCTGCTTATGGTTTCGTATAAAGTCTATACAACAACTAAACAGAGCAAAAGAGCTATTAAAAAAGCCATCTCAAAAAGCTTATGGAGTTGGGTTCAGGTGCCTTTGGCGGATTTCTGCGTTGCGTTTTTTAACGATTAATCGTATTTTGAATAATTCTCTCTATACGGGGCCTATTGTTTTATTGCCACTTGTTCTTGCTTCTATAACATCAGATAATATAAAATTTACAGCTATTCAAAATTCTATTTTTGCTTTGTCAGCACTGGGTTTTGTGATCAATGGTCTTATCTCATCTTATTATTTACGGAAATTTCCATCTTTAATTCGTTTTTTTGTATGGGGGGCACCGGCTTTTGCCGTGATCGCAATCTCTTTTGTTTTATATTTAAATTTTACTCAATATTCCCTTTATATTATGGGATTTTTATTAGGTATTGGGCAATTTTATTTTAGGGTATCGGGAATAACAATTGGACAAGCTATCACACCTAGTGAAAATTTAGCCGAGGTGATTTTGGCAGGCGATGCCAGTGTACGCATCATAACAGCTTTATTCTCTATTGTACTTTTATATGCAGGAAAATTTTTTTCATTTTCTATATTATACGTCCTGTGTGTATTTATAGGCTTTTGCGCACCTTTATTTATTTTACAGGGGCTATCCATTTACCTAAAAGGCCTTAGCCATAAAAAAGCGTTGCATGAATGATATTCAATTATTACGCCAACCTTTATTCTGATTATAGTAATAGATAAATATTCATGATATTAATTTTAAATGAGCACATTGCACAAGAAAAACTGAAGTTTTTGTTACCTCTGGTGTAGATAAAACGAATTTAGCCCGTTAATAAACGAAATTGCAAATAGCTCTATGATCACCATTGATTCTAAAGCTTTAAGTTGGTGATAATGGTAAAAATCATTCAATAATATTCGAAAAAATATTTTATGCTGCATCAGATAATCTAAAGAGGGAAAGGAGATAAAAATTATAAAACTTATGGAAATCCAACACAAATTTTTAGGGACACATAATGACAAACAAAAGCTATGCTTGAATGATCTCTTGGCTTCATCGGTTGAGTGACGGTGCATTTCTCCATTATGGTCGATTGATAGAGTTTTCCTGTTAAGTTTGAGCATACTGAACGTAACCACATGGTCAAGATTCCTCCTTCCAATGTGGCCAACTTTGATCATAAAGTAGATTCTCACCTGATGAAAATTGATTGCAGAAATGCAGCTTCGTGAATAAACAAGAAAAAAAAGTAAACATACGACCCATCAACTATTGGACAAGACATTGATTTATAATGATAATATATCGTTATTCATATTGAATTAAAGACCCGAATATCGTAAGATTTCCTCATTTCAAATCTATGTATGTTGAATCAATTAAAATCACTTGTTTACACACCACAAGCAAGACTAGCATGTAGGTAAAAAACTATTAAGAAAAGACTAAAAATACCTCTCATGAATCGTCTTAAGTACTAAGGGCTGTCGCAACATCCACGAGCTGGCAAAATGTGTGATGGTGCCGGCTTGCTCTTTCATAAACTTAAAGATGGCACTGCTCAATAGCTTTATCGTTATACCATTCACGGACATCGCCGTAAAATGGGCCTGGGTGCTCTTTGAGAGATGTTTCTTTTAAAAAACCGTGAATTGGCAAACCAATGGCGTTCTGTTTTACGTGAGGGGTGTTCCCTCATTCAAGAACGCAATAAAAAAAGCATGAATCAATGCATAATCTTCATTATTTAAAATATATTACTTGAGATCTTTAAAAGTCGTAAAGCAGAATTAAAAGGAGATGGGAAGTGTTTTCTATCCTTAAAACTTCATATTCTCTCTAAATTAGGCTATCTGCTCGTTTTAGAAATTACCCAAAGAGATATATAACATATTTGCTCCTATTTGGCATACAAAATCTGAAACAGCAGAGAAAGCACTCATCCGCCTTAATCCTTGTCTAAAACATGCTGCGGCATTAGATGTAGATGTTTATTTACAAGCAATAACAAAAGCGCAGACTTTGTTAGGGAAACAACGCCATAAAACACAAAACTTTCCAGAAATGGATTGGAGAGCCATCAGTCAAAGCTCCTTGTGCTCATTTTTGGAGATCGCACTCAAAAACAGTATCAGACAATGGTTACCAACTGGTTAAAAACGGTGTTCTCGCAATTCGTAAAACCAAATGATAAATATCACTGCCCTACATCAGCCGCTATAAAATACAAACAATTTAAAATTGAATTTACAGCAGAAAAAATGCTGTTTGTGTCCTGTAGAAATGCCAAAAACAGCGAAAACCGGAACACTTAAAGATGAAAATCTGAAAAAACAACTCTGTAGGTAGCCTTACAAGCACTGGACAAGATCAATGTCCCCATGGGAGAAATACAATAAAAAACAAAATTTGACTAACAAGTCCAAACAAACTTTCAATCTCTCGGAAGATCCAATTTCCTTGTCTCAAAAAATATTATAAACCCTTCTTTACCCTTCACGCAGTTGTAGAGCCCGCTCGTTAACAATGCTATACTATTAGATAGACACGAACTGCCCTGTTCACAAGCGATTGATGTTTCTTGTCTAAAGATTCCGCACTTCCTGTTTCCAAGTACAAATCTTTTCAGAAAAGAAGCAATAAAAGAAAAATTAAAGAGTTTTTATAGAGATCCGATCAACAAAAAATATCAAAAAATTTCGTACATTCTAGGATTTAAAGGTTATGTGATAAAATCTATATAAAGGTTTGTTTATCATCAATGGCGGAGAGAGAGGGATTCGAACCCTCGATATGGTTTCCCATATACACGCGTTCCAGGCGTGCGCCTTCAACCACTCGGCCACCTCTCCAGAAGTTCGCACTATACCCAGAAAGAAATAACGTGCAAGTCTAAACTATACATTCAAAACCCAAAAAACAAATTCATTTATTAAAGTAAGAGCTTTTATCTGTTGAATAACAAGCACATCCCTTCTTTTTAAGAAAAAACTTTTTTCGTGGATAGGTTTGTAGAATACAATAATGAGAATAAAAAGATTGTCACCAGTTATAAACTTTCATGCTCATTTACGCACTTTCTGCTTCACAAAAAAATACTTCTCTTAAAATTGGCATACAGTCCATAGTTTTACACAACCAAATAATTAAAATCACTTACTTATACGTCATAGGAAGGGATGGTATGTGGGGGAAGAACATTTTAAGAGAGGATAAGCGGCTCTTATGCATTTTCTTAAATAGCACGAATTTTTGCAACATTGAGAGCTGTAAAATAGTGTGATGGTATCAGTTTTCTCTTTCATAGGATTACATAATAAGCCCTATTCTAAATCCTCTATTCAATTTCACACTTCTATATTTAGTTGATACTAAAGAAAATAAAATTCAGAAAAAACTTTGCATTTTTAATTTAATATGTATGAATATATTTTATTTTCTAAAATGAAAAAATAGTCTCATTTTGATCAAATACAAAATCATAAAAATGCAAACCTGTTTTCATTTTTACCATATATTTTTAAATTCAGCGTTACAGTTTTCAAAATATCTAAAGTAGTCTCCATTATTTAAAAAAAATTACGTATTACTTCATACTTTTGATTATCGCATTCTTTAAGTGGGATATGGTCTCATAACAAAACAGAATACTCTAAAAATATATTTTCTTTCTCATCCACACGTTTGTTAAAAAACATCTCTTAAAGCTTGTCACATCTACCTCATACGGTGTCTATGAGTGGTATAAAATCTATTGGATAGCATCATCTTTTCTTAAATAAAAAGGAAAAGCCAAGTACGATCACGCTATTTATCCCCTAATGTTGCAACATCCCCTGCTATTTAAGAGAATGCATAAAAGGCATTTATTCTTTCCTAAAGTGTTTTTATCCATACATTACTCCTCCTTGTAATGTATAAAAGAATAATTTTATTAATTTAATATAGAGAAATTTAAAACGAAAAAACCTTACGATATTTAGAGTTCTCATTATGTAAAACGATAAATTACCATTATAAATTAATATGTTGTTAATAATCGTCTTAAAGGATAATGTTTTACAGCACTAAAGATCTGATTACTCTGCAAAATGAGCTCGTTCTTTTCCCTTAATGTTCTTTATCACCTTATATCCTTGCTTAGAGCACGTACAGCTCGTGCAGTTTCACATTGTAATGCTTTTTGTGCTAAAATTTTCATATCTTCAAAACTATGAGTCTGTAAACACGCCTTTACTGGAGAAATATCGCAAGATATCATAGAAAGCTCATGAATTCCCAATCCAGTCAAAATCATTGCACCAAAAGGATCTCCAGCCATACCACCACATACACTAACCCAACACTTATGTTGTGCAGCTCCCTGAATAGTCTGATAAATCATACGCAAAACTGCTGGATCAAGGCTATCAGCTTCAGACACAAGGTACGGACTTTGCCGATCAACAGCCATTGTATACTGTGTTAGGTCATTGGTTCCAATTGAAAAAAAATCAACATGGGCGCTTAATACATCTGCCATAATGGCCGCTGCTGGAACTTCGATCATAATACCAAGTTTTAATTTTGGTGCATCAACATCGTTGCGGATTTCCTCTGCAATCTTTTTTATAGCGACAATCTCTGAAACAGACATGACCATCGGAAACACAATCCATAGATCTCCACCCTCTTTTGCCGCTCGATATAAAGCACGTAATTGAGGCACCAAAAGATCACGTCGACGTAACAAAAGCCGCGTTCCTCGAACACCTAAAAAAGGATTGTCCTCTTTAGATAAATGTAAATGCGTAACCTGTTTATCTCCACCAATATCAAGTGCACGAATAATTAATGGCTTATCTCCTACAGCTGTAATCATCGCCCGATATATATTAAATTGTAGCTCTTCATCCGGAATATATGGATTCTCTAAAAACAAAAATTCCGTGCGCATGAGTCCAACACCTTCAGCCCCTAAATCAAGCGCAACAGGAACCTGATTTGCGTAGTTGACATTAGCCATGATACGAATTCTTTGACCATCTGTCGTTTGCGCTGGTAATCTACATGCATTTATTTCACTGACACGTTTTTGCGCAACAGTATCAATATGCCTTTGAGCATCTTCAACGTCTTCAAGCGTAGGATTAAGGTAAATAAACCCATTATCGCCATCAATAATAGCCTGAATATCAGACTGAATTGCTAAAATATCATCACCTGCAGCAACAACCATTGGAATACCAAGAGTACGCGCCAAAATAGCTGTATGAGATAATGGACCTCCCCATGCTGTTGCTAATCCTTTTACCCTTGTACAATCAAGTTGTGCTACATCAGAAGGAGAAAGGTCATTTGTAACCAGAATTACACCATGTGGAATATCATTTAAAAAGAACGATCTATAGGATGGATTGATTTCACCTAAAACACGTCGACCAACATCAACTAAATTAACAGCACGTGCTGCTAACAAAGGATTATCTACCTTAAAAAACATATCTGAAAATTGACGAACCGCTCTATCCCAAGACCAAGCGACACCATGACCTTCCGCTATAAAACGACAAGCTTGAGCTATTAAATTTTCATCTTCAAGCAAAACCATTTGCGCAGAAAAAATCGCAGCAGAATCTGCTCCCATACGCACTGTAATATCAGAAATCACAGATGCCATTTTATGTTTTGTTTTTGTAAGAGCATTTTCAAGACATGCTGCACCAGCTGCAAAATCAATTGGCTGATCTATTATGGAAATATCATTTTGCCTTAAAACAAAAATCTTACCAAATGCTAATCCTGAACTCGCTCCAACACCAGAAATGCCTTTTTGCATAGAGCGTGGATACCAACCATGAAAAGCCTTTGTTTGAGATTCCATTGCTCTCATCAGACATTTTTCACTAATACTCACTTTTTTTGCAATAGCAATGGCATCATTGAGAAGTTGTGCTCCTTCTGCAGCATCTGTAGAAAAAATCAGAACATCACCGTTTTTTACTCCTAATTGCAATAAACCAACCAAATTTTTCATTTCAACGGTATATTGACCATGGCGAACTCTGATGGAACTTTGAGCCTTTTTCGCAAAATCAACCCAAAGAGAAGCTGGTCGTGCATGAAGACCACTTGGATAATCTAAAGTCCATTCCTGACACACAGAAAGGTCACCAATAAAAGTTTTTTCTATCTTCATATTTTGGTCAAACAAAGTTGTAACAATTTGTTGTTTGTCCATAGTTGTTGCAAGTACTTCAAGCTGTTTTTTATCAAATAAAAGAGACGTCAATTTTTTACAAATTTCTCTATAGCGATCTGGACACGCTGCAATGGCAATAACCAAATATGCTTTCTTGCCATCCTGCCACTCAACACCAGCAGGAACCTGTATAACAGCAACAGCATCCTTGATAATTAAATCACGATTTTCAGCCATACCATGAGGAATGGCTATACCATTTCCAAGCCAAGTATTGGTTGTTTCTTCACGTGCAAGCATGCTTGCCAGATAACACTTATCAACTGCACCAACCTGCATAAGCAATTCAGCAGCAGCATAAATTGCATCATTTTTATGATCAAAAGCAGCTGCAAGTTGTACAGATCTTATAGACAAGATTTCACCATCAGCAAAATCTACATTCATTGCTTCTGCTTTCTCATATCTCATCATGAATTCAAATTGCCTCACATTTGAACACCAATATCTCTGATACATTCCTTTTCAAAGCTGCATTTCCCAAAATACAAGCTATAAATACCACCACAGCTCTCTTTATATTTTACAGAATATAGCTAAGTGAGGTGCTTAAATACCTCAATATAACCGATAAAACAATTAGATATTATTATCCACCTAAGTGCTTAAAACCATCATAAACAAGTCTGCCTCTTACTCTTTTACTTTACAAAGACAAAACCCCGTTTTTTACAGCACCAATCACCTGAAAAACTATGCTTTCAAAATGCTCTTATTATCCTAAGTTGATCCTAAGTTATCCAACATAACTTTTCATTATTTTTCCTACAAGAAAGCATCCTTCCCAATCATCCGTAACTTCAGCTAATATTTTGATTGATTCCTCAAAGTTTATTTAACCTATTATCCCTCTTTATAAATTCATTACATAATTACAAATTGCTCCATGCAACTTATCATCTTTAAAATTCCGTGCTGCCCATCTTATGATATCAAACCCTCGATATATAATATTTATATATTTTAAGCCACACCTTTACTTCAATCAATATCGTAAATACACAATGCCCTCTGTCGCACATTTGCAAAGTACGACACCCTCCAAGCACCATCACCAACAACTAAAATCAAGAAAAACTCTACAAATAAGATAAATAAAGTAAAAAATGAAACGCAATTATTGCCTTAACTCTAGCTCTTATGCTTGTTTATTTTCAACAATACACAATAATAGTGAAATCAGAAAAAATATTCTTGAAGGGCGCTGATTGCACGTTGGTTATTTTTATATCTTTAAACACCGTCCTCCTTAAAAATATAATTTCACTCTCGATTTACCGAAAATTCCTTAATGCACGTCACTTTCAAAGTAGTTTTGACTACCTTTTTATGGATTTTTTATCCCTATGTCTTTTTAAATGAATAGCCCCACCTATCCACACTACCACCTAAAAACAGTATGACAACTCATCAATACCACAATGCCGATAAAAAGATCCATCTTTATCAAAATGATTACATCAATAATGCTCTCATTAAATTTCTCATAATTTTCTGAAAACAAACTGCTTCTCTTATAAGAAATTACTCGACGCTTCTTCATACATAAAAAGAAAGTCTCTCCTCACTATTATTATACAGAAACTTATCAACAAACTCTATCATAATATCAATATGTTCAGTACTAAATACTAACATAACAGCGCAGAAACTTTTTCCCTCATTGAGAAAAGCCATTTCCTCAATTCTACCTTTTTCGTATATCTCCTACATTTATTATAGTACCAACGCAAAAAGGGAAAGATAAGACTCTATCTTTCCCTTTTAATACTTATAAAACCACAACTATAATTCAATGAAATCCTGTTGATTTCTAGAGAGTGTTACAGATTACTCTGCTGCCTCCAGCATAGGAATGACTGAAACATAGGAACGATTACCCGCTTTGCGTTGAAAAGAAACCTTTCCATTTGATAATGCAAAAAGCGTATGATCTTTTCCAATACCAACATTGTTACCAGGATGCCAACGTGTACCACGCTGGCGAATAATAATATTTCCGGCAATAACGGTTTCACCACCAAATTTTTTAACGCCTAGACGTTTCGATTCTGAATCACGACCATTACGCGAGGAACCACCAGCTTTTTTATGTGCCATAGACGCTCTCCTTTAATCTTTCTTACTCTTTGATGCTACAGACGCTTTCTTCTGCGGCGCAGTCTTTTTTTCAACTGTTTTTTTAGCCGTCTTCTCAACAGAAGCAGCAGCTTTTGTTTCTTTTGGTGTAATTGCTTCTTCTTTTATCGGTTTTGCAGCAACTTTTTTAGGTTTTGAACCACCCATTAATATTTCTAAAACACGAAGCCTCGTAAATTCTTGACGATGGCCACGCGTGCGTTTAGAATTTTGACGACGGCGCTTCTTAAATGCGATAACCTTGCGCCCACGTGCCTGTTCTAAAATCTCAGCTGTCACCAATGCATCAGCAACGACAGGGGTACCAATAACCGCATTACCTTCTTGCCCAACCATTAATATGTCATTGAATTCAACAACATCACCCGCATTTCCACTAACTTTTTCAACTTTTACCACTTGATTAGCAACAATGCGGTATTGCTTACCACCAGTTTTAATGACTGCGAACATTTTTTATCCTTCCGTTCACTCCAGCTCTTATTTAATTTCTGCCTTGAAATAAGGGAAAATAGGCTGCTTTTTATCAGTCGTAATAGATCCCAAAGAAGGATAAAACCTTCTTTAACACAAATATGCGCAGATTTCCCCACGCTTATATTTTGTATATATGAAGGAATTTCTATTCTCTGTCAATAAAGTCCCATAAAAAAGAAAAAAAGGTTGTACCAAAAACAATTGAAGGTTATCTACCCCTTATACACTCAAATAGTGCCGATTTTTGTTTCACTTTATTATGGAGAGATGGCTGAGTGGTTGAAAGCACCGCACTCGAAATGCGGCATAGGGGCAACTCTATCGGGGGTTCAAATCCCTCTCTCTCCGCCACAGTTTATAAAGCGATATTATTAAAACTGTCTTTAATCGTAGCTTTCCGGTTGTAGCTTGTCAGCAGGTTTTGTACCAATTTATTTTTTTCGAAGGATTTTAAGGGGGGCTCAAAGGGTCTTCAAAGACCTCTCAAAGGTCTTTATCGTTTTTGCGAATAAATTCTCATTTTTACAATTTTTGCACTTTTTTGATTTTCTGTTACATAAATCTAATCCAGATAATAAGAGAAGGCATAGTAAAATTAAAGAATTATCTCATATTTCTCTCTCATTCTACTTTTGCTTAGTTAGTACAAAACCTACTGTAAAATTATATTATTTTGCACGTCTTGCTTGAATATGTGCTAGCAACCCTAATGTTGAACTATCACGATTATCCGCTTTACTTTCTCCACGAAGAATTGGTAGTAACTCGTTTGCTAATTCTTTACCAAGTTCAACACCCCATTGATCAAATGAATTAATATTCATTAAAATCCCTTCAACAAAAGTGCGATGTTCATAAAGCGCAATAAGACGACCGAGTGCAAAAGGTGTTAATGAATCTTGAACCAGCGTAATGCTGGGACGGTTTCCTTTAAAACTTCTATGACGTGCTAAATGGTCTGCTTCACCCTCATCAACTCCATTTTTTATCAAGATATGCCGAGCATCTTCAAGACTACGCCCCTTCATCAAGGCTTTTGATTGTGCTAAACCGTTTGCTAGCAACATCTCATACATAGAATGTAATTTTTTCTCATGCCCTTTTATAAATAAAATAAATTCTACAGGAATAATATCTGTTCCTTGATGCAGAAGCTGAAAAAAAGCATGTTGACTATTTGTTCCTGAATCCCCCCAAACAATTGGACCACTTGAAAAACTTAATGGTTTTCCATCCAGCGAGACTTGTTTACCATTTGATTCCATATCAAGCTGTTGTAAATAAGCTGGAAAATGTATTAAACGCTGTGCATAAGGAATGATCGAACGTGATGAATAACCACAAATAACACGATGCCAGAATCCTAAAAGAGCAAAACGAATAGGAATATTTTTATGCAAAGGCATAGTTTTAAAATGTTGATCCATTTGCAAAGCACCATTGAGAAATTGGCGAAAATTTCCACCACCTATTGCAAACATAACAACAAGTCCAATGGCTGACCAAATTGAATAACGTCCTCCAACCCAATTCCAAAATTTAAAAACTCTTGTGGAATCTATGCCAAATTCTGCCACTTTATCAAGCGCACTTGAAACAGCAACAAAATGCGTACAAACGGCTTCTTCTCCTAAATGTGAACAAATCCACTGACGTGCAACTTGAGCATTGACCATTGTTTCAGCCGTTGTAAAAGTTTTAGAAGCAATGACAAACAGCGTTGTTGCTGGATTCAAAATAGAGAGAGTATCAGAAATATGGGCACTGTCAGCATTCGAAACAAAATGACACTGTGGACCATCATGATAAGGTTTTAAAGCATATGTGACCATTGCAGGACCAAGATCAGAACCACCAATACCAATATTGACAATATCACTTATTCTCTCGCCACTGCTTCCCTTATAGCTTCCATCACGCACCTTTTCAGAAAATCTTTCCATATCTTCAAGGACGTCTTGAATATCGCGAATAAGATTATGACCATCCAACATGAAAATTTCATCAGCAGGTAAACGTAATGCAATATGAAGAACTGAGCGTTTTTCAGTTGTATTAATCGCCTTACCAGAAAACATTGCATCACGCCGGCCTAACACATCTGCTGCGACCGCTAAATCATCTAGAAGTTGCAATGTTTTAAATGTCACACCACATTTTGAAAAATCGAAAAGAAGATCATCAAGTCTGAGGGAAAAATGGGAAAAACGCTGTTCATCTTCTACAAAATGCCGACGAATATCATAGACCCCATCCTTTGCGGCATGGTTTCTTAAAGCTTTTAATGTGGCTTCAAAAGCCATTTCATTTCGAATCGAAAAGCTATCTCCCATAAGCTTATCCTATACGGTTATTGATAATGAAATCTATGCCCAAACAATAACAAAGCAGAAAACACCTCCTTTATTGCTCGCTATTTTCACTGCTCACATAAAAATGAAGGAATATACAAAATAAAAGGATAAGATCCGAAAATGATATTTTTACAAGAATAAACTTTCAAATCTTTTCTATCATATACATCATTTAACTTGATTGAGTTCTTTTGTTAAACGTAAATCTTCTTCTGCTTTTGGTCTTATAAAACGCCCTAAAAAAAGATAAACAACCGGTGTGACATAAAGCGTAAAAATAGTTGCTAAACCTAAGCCACCAACGATAACCCAACCTAAGGCTATACGAGCTTCTGCGCCAGCACCTTTGGCCAAAACCAAAGGAATACCTCCTAAAATGGCACAAATCATTGTCATACAAACTGGACGAAGGCGAATGTTTGCTGCTTCTTCTACGGCTTCACGCACGCTTCTTCCCTGATCGCGTAATTGATCTGCAAATTCAACAATGAGAATACCATTTTTTGCCATAACACCAATTAACAAAATTAATCCAATTTGGCTGTAAATATTAAGACTTACACCACTTAATAGCATAGCAATTACAGCACAACCAATCCCTAATGGGACAGTGGCCATAATAATGAATCCTGAAATAAAGCTTTCAAACTGAGCAGCCAAAATCAATAAAATAATCAAAAAGGCAATGCCAAAAACAATCATAAAATTGGAAGATGTTTCATTAAGCGTTTCGGCTTCCCCTAAGGGAACCAAATAGGTTCCTTTTGATAACAAAGGAGAAGCAATTTTCTGTACAGTTTGGTAAGCTTCCCCTAAAGCGATATCTGGAGTAAGATTTGCGCTTAAAATAACAGCACTCATGCGTTTTTCCCGTTTTAATTGAGGAGCAATAGCTTTTTCATGTAAACGCGCAATAACCGATAAAGGAACATATCGATTGTCTTTGGTTTTTAAAAAAATATTTTCTAAATCGCTAGGACTCTTCATAGAATTTGTACGCGATATCAATTTAACATCGTAAGAATGATCATCCACGTTAATGGAACCAATCTTTTTACCATCCAACATTGTTTGTAATGTATCGCCCAAATTGGTGATATCAATCCCTAAATCGGAGGCTTTTTTTCGATTGATTTCAATAAAAAATTGCGGTTGTGTTGCATCAACAGTAAGGCGTGGGCGAATAAAACGCGGATCATCTTGTAAAGCACTTACCAGCTTATCAGCAATGGGTTGTAATATTGCATAATCATTGCCAAGAATTGCAAATTGCAACCCTTGCCCAGTTCCGCTCACACCTAGAGAATTTCCCTGCGCAGCAAACACAAAAACTGCGGGAAACTGTTTAACCTTTGCATTAATATCTTTCACGATTTCTTGCTGACTCCGTAAACGTTTATCCCAAGATGAAAGCAATAAAATCAAAAAAGCAGTATTGGGTGAACCGCCAGCACCCGCAATAGAGTAACTGTTAGCAATCTCCCCTGCATCACGTAATGGCTGTAGACTTGCTTCAATTTGCTCTATTTGCTCGTTCAAATATTGTGTTGAAATACCTTGTGGTCCATTAATAACCAAAAAGATCACAGCTCTGTCTTCTGCTGGCGTTAATTCCTGTTGTAGCTTCGTATAGCCTCCAACACAAAGACCGGCAAAAATTAGTGAAGCAAAAACAACAGCCCAAGGCTTTTCTAAACACTTATGCAAACTGTAAGTATATGCCTTATGAAAAAAAGTACCTAATTTATATAAAAAAGCAAAATGATGGGACTTTTCCTCTTTTTCCTCAATATGTTCTTTGAGAAAACGCGAAGCCAACATTGGACAAAGCGTTAAGGCAACAACTGAAGAAAGCAAAATAGAAATTGCCAAAACAAAACCAAATTCTCTAAAAAGACCTCCAACTTGCCCAGGAAGAAAGGAAATAGGAACAAACACAGCCACTAATGTCAATGTTGTTGCTAAAACAGCAAAAAATACTTCACGTGTTCCTATCACCGCTGCTGCTCTGGAACCTAATCCCATATTGCGCCACCGAACAATATTCTCAAGAACAACAATGGCATCATCCACAACAAGCCCTGTTGCTAAAACAAGTCCTAAAAATGTGAGAATATTCAATGAAAATCCTACAAGATAAATAGCCGCAATGGTACCAATCAAAGCGACAGGAAGAGATAAAGCAGGTATCAGCGTTACACGAATGTCTCTGAGAAAAAGAAAAATGACCAAGATAACGCTCAAAATAGCAATGACCAACGCAACTTCAACCTCATGAAGAGCGCTTTTAATAAAAATTGCATCGTCATTAATAACGTCTATATTTACAGAAGAAGGAACAATACTTTTGAGATTATCAACAACGGCTCTCACACCTTCAGAAATATTAAGAGTGTTGGATTGTGCTTTACGCACGATACCTAATCCAATACCTGTCTTTCCATTGATACGAAGAATAACTGTTTCTATATCCGGCGATAAAGTAACATGCGCAACATCACCAAGATGCACATGAGGCTTTAAAACAACTTGTTCAAAAGATTCTGGTGTTGTTAAACGTGCAGTAGCACGTACAACTAAAGTTTGCTTAGAATTGCGTAATGACCCTACTGGCACATCTGTTGTCATATCAGCAAGAACACGTGAAATATCTGCTACAGTTAATCCATAACTTGCAAGTTTTGCTTGATCTATATCAATCTGAAAAATCTTTGTGCGAGCACTATCGACCTGTACATCACCAACACCATCAACAGCAGAAATAGCATCAACAATCTGATCGTTTACAATCGTGGTTAAATCATCAACACTCATTGTTGGTGACGTCACAACCAAATACATCATGGCAGCAGCATTCGAATCTGCTTTAATAATCAAAGGCGAATCCGCATCTTTCGGTAAAGAATAGGTAACACGAGAGAGAGCATCACGAATATCAGATGCTGCAACATTCAAATCAACACCGACATTAAAGTTAATCTTCACACGGGAGCGTCCAAAAGAAGACGTTGAAGAAATCGTCTTAACACCTGAAACACGAGAAACAGCATCTTCTATAACTTTTGTAACTTCACGATCAATTGTTTCTGCCGATGCACCAGAAAACATCGTCACAATCGTTGTTACAGGAGTATCAACATCGGGTAATTCTCTTACATCAACATTTAACCATGCTGCAAATCCTGCAATGATGATCATAGCATTCAAAACAAGAGTAAAAACCGGTCTGCGAATAAATAAGGTAATGAGACCACCTTGCTCCACCTTTGACATAGGCTGTTTTGTGCTCAATTCTTGGCTCATTGTATATCCGTTCCATAACCTACTGATAATTGCTGTTGATGAGACTTTGGATCATCAATAGTTACTTTACTTCCTGGATAAAGCATTTGCACCCCTTGAATGACAACTTGATCACCATTTTCTAGGGGAGCTTTCACGAAAACATGATCGGCTTTATGCTGAATAATTGTTACGGGAATAGACTCTACTTTTCCTTCTCTCACACGCCAAACGAATGACCCTTTACTATTCCATTGAACTGCAAGAGGATTAACGACAGGAAAAGAACCACCATGAAACTGCAAGGAAACAGAAAAGGACATACCAGACATGAGCGTATCTTTTTCATTATTGATTTCAACCTGAACATGAAGTGTGCGACTTTCTGGATCAACGATATTATCAATCGCATAAATATGACCAACAAAAGATCTATCTGGCTGCGCGATTAACGTTGCCGTTACCTCATCTCCTTTATGGATGCGCGACACATATCGTTCAGGGGCCCATATATCGACCAAAATACGTTCTCTATTCTCAATACGGCCTATTACAGTATTAAGGGTCACGTTATTCCCCGCATCAACGGGCAAAATACCAACAACTCCAGGAATCGGTGCTCGAATTGTTCGCCGATCGAGATCTAATTCAGCATTACGCAAAACTAAATTTGCGTTATCCAACTCTAAGCGTGCCATAATTTCTTGAACTTCCGTTGCTGTATTGCTGGCGCGTAATTTAAGAATACGCGAAAGCGTCAACGCATTGTTATCACGTTGCACTTTTGCTTTTGCAGCCGCTATTTCTTCTTTTTTAGAATCAAGCTTTGCAATCACATCATCAGCTTGTACTTTTGTACCCGCTGATACAAAAAGCTTATCAATAACACCTGAGGATAAAGGGGTAAGCTCGACTTCTGCAAGAGCTTTTCCACTCCCAAGAACGTTAAGTTGTTCATAAAGATCTTGAACTTTTACAAGATCAACGACAACATTTACCGGTGGCCTTCCCATTTTTTCATTTGAAGCTTTATCCGATACTCTTGTTTTATCCACCATAGAAATGGGTTGGTCTGCACTCTTTTTTCCAGCCCAATAAGTAACCGTTAAAACAACGATTAAAAACACTAATGGAAAGCTCTTTTTTAATAACGCCATACATCCGCCCTTGCTGTGTCATGTTCATCTGAAATAGTTTTCAACAGTAATATCGGCGTTTTACACAAAAACCCAACAGCGGGTGTATATATCTTACCCCCACCGCAAAAAACACATCTCATCTCTGCTTGACTATCTTTCATAGATTAAAACGTCAAGTTAACTATCGTTCATATTGCTTTGTATGGTCATGACAAAAAAATGTTCATATCAAAACCAACTGAAGCCATAATATATTATATCCTTTTTTAAAATATATCATAAAAAAGAGAGATTTTTTTTATGACGACTCAAGTTTCACTTGCATTTCTTTAATGAAACGATTAGGAACCCTTTGTCTTAGACAATGTAAAAAATTGAAATGTATGCACCCGTAGCTCAGCTGGATAGAGCACCAGACTACGAATCTGGGGGTCAGGAGTTCGAATCTCTTCGGGTGCGCCATCTATCAATATCTTCTTATAAAGTCAGACTTTTTAAATTCTTTATTTTGTGATTTATTTTTACCTATCTTTGTATTTTGTTATTTCATTCTGTTGTGAGTCGTTTCTTTAGCCATTTTGCTAGAATAAGATGTTATGAGTCCTTCAATTCAGCTCTAAGGTGCTTTTATTAGCTTATAATCGTAGCGATTGCATGAGTAGCGTATGTTGTTGTTTTCTTTTATCAATCTATGCGCTTGTTTTTGGTCTCTTCCGGATTATACTCTCTACTCAGTTAGGTAATTTTTTACGTGCTTATTTCTAATTGTTCCATAATTGGATGTTTCTGGATATTTTATTCCTAGCAGTCCCATCTTAAGAGGGACTTCAGATGTGCCGCCATAAATTCCGGTTTACCACCATGTGAAACTTTTTCAGTGTGTTGTTGGAAAGAATAAATAAACTACTTCTCAAACGTACTACTATGAAACACTTATGGTATCCATTAATATCATCAGCATTTGTTGCAAACCAAAGCTTCTTTTCGCAATATTTTTAATTGAATTAAACGTATTTTTACTGCTTAAAAGCAAAGAGATTCTTTTTCCTAAAAAACAATAAAACTCTTCTTGTGCTTCTTTAGCATTATCTCTTGCATGGCATATCATCGATTTCTATGATATCTTAATATTTTTCTGTTCTCTATGAATTTTTCTAATTAATCCATGGAGTACAGATCTCAAACATTAATAAAAGCTGAATTTAAAGAATTTTTCCATGCCTAAAACTGATATTGAAATTGCTCGCACTGCTAAAAAGCAACATATTATTGAAATTGCACAAAAAATTGGTATTTCACATGAAAATCTCATTCCCTATGGTCATGATAAAGCTAAAATTTCTTCTGAATACATAAAATCGCTTAATAAAAATCCAGATGGTAAACTTATCCTTGTCACAGCTATCAATCCCACACCTGCCGGAGAAGGCAAAACAACAACAACAGTTGGACTAAGTGATGCTCTTAATCTTATTGGTAAAAAAACAATAGCTACCTTGAGAGAACCATCTTTAGGTCCCTGTTTTGGTGTAAAAGGTGGTGCTGCTGGTGGTGGTTATGCGCAAGTCATTCCAATGGATGACCTTAATTTACATTTTACCGGTGATTTTCATGCTATTACATCTGCTCATAATCTTCTTGCCGCAATGATAGATAATCATCTTTATTGGGGAAATACTCTAAACATTGATCCACGTCGCATTGTTTGGAAACGCGTTCTTGATATGAATGACCGTGTATTGCGCGATATTGTCATTTCATTGGGGGGCATAACAAATGGTTTTCCCCGTCAAACAGGTTTTGATATTACTGTTGCATCAGAAATTATGGCGCTTCTTTGTCTCTCTGAAAATTTAGAAAACCTTACACAAAGACTCAAAAAAATTATTGTTGCTTATCGTTATGATAAAACGCCCATCACCGTTGCTGATCTCAATGCGGAAGGTGCAATGGCAGTTCTTCTCAAAGATGCTATACAACCCAATCTCGTACAGACAATTGAAAATAATCCTGTTCTCGTTCATGGAGGACCTTTTGCCAACATTGCTCATGGTTGCAATTCAGTTATAGCAACAAAAACTGCTTTAAAACTTGCTGATTATGTTGTCACAGAAGCAGGGTTTGGAGCAGATCTTGGAGCAGAAAAGTTCTTCAATATCAAATGTAGGCAAGCAGGTATTGTACCAAATGCTACAGTGATCGTCGCAACTATTCGTGCATTAAAAATGAATGGTGGTCTGGATAAAAATAACCTGACAGAAGAAAATATCACCGCTTTAGAAAAAGGAGCTGCCAATCTTTTACGACACATAAAAAATATGAAGCACTACGGTATTCCTTGTGTTGTGGCTATCAATCATTTTGACAGCGATAGCGATGCTGAAATAAAAACATTACAAAAAATAGTTGCAACAACTGGACACAAAGCTATTATCTGTAAGCATTGGGAACAAGGTGGAAAAGGCGCTATAGAACTTGCACAAGAACTCGTTACCTTGATTGAAAAGCACGATTCTGATTTTAAAGTTCTCTATCAAGATGATATTCCACTCGTTCAAAAAATTAATTGTATTATAACAAAGCTATACGGTGGACGTGGCGCCATCATCTCAGCCCCTATTCTCAAACAACTTGAAACTTGGGAAAAAGAAGGTTTTGGCGTCTACCCTATTTGTATGGCCAAAACACCTTATTCTTTTTCTTCTGATCCCAAGCAATACGGAGCTCCTGTTGATTTTGAAATTCCCATACGAGAAGTTCGTCTCTGTGCGGGAGCCGGCTTTATTGTTGTCATTTGTGGAGATGTTATGACCATGCCGGGACTACCCCATTATCCCACGGCGGAAAAAATTCATCTTGACGAAAATGATCAAATACAAGGACTTTCATAAGTTTATAATCATGAAATCTATCATTCATTATAAAAAGCATTTTATTACAAAAAAAATAGAATTTTTAAAAGCGATATAGACAAATGTCTTATTTATATGGTATAAGTTTCTGTCCTTTTGGATATGCCTTTAAAAGGACGTAGGTTTTCCTATTATTTGTGACACTGAAAAAAGCAGGATAAATAGTGCAAGTACTCGTTCGTGATAATAATGTTGATCAAGCGCTCCGCGCGTTGAAAAAAAAGATGCAGCGTGAAGGTATCTTCCGTGAAATGAAAATGCGTAGTTATTATGAGAAGCCATCTGAGAAGCGTGCTCGTGAAAAAGCTGAAGCTATTCGTCGTACACGTAAGCTTGCTCGTAAGCGTGCACAAAGAGAAGGTTTTGTTAGTAACGGACGAACTGTTGCGGTAAAGTAATATACTTTATGATATTATATAATTGCATAAGCAATAGATAGTAAGCTACTAGAAAATTTTATCTTCATAGGCAATTGCGATGAATTGCTTGTGTAGGTTTTTATGTACAATGTTATCTAATATGTTAGTTATTTGAAAATAATAAGGTTTCTATCATAGAGGTGGTTTTTATTTCACTCTTATATTTTAAAAATAGATAACAAACTACACTTGAGATATTTAAGCGACTTTTTCCTATGTAAATTGAGTGCGGGGTGTTTTATTATCACTTTTCGCTATAATTTTCTCCTTCTGGATATCTCTTACATCACTGCTTCTTATGTGCAAATTTCATGATGAATTTCTTTTTTGTCATTAAATATTCTACATCTTTCGATCATCCTAGGTCTGATTACAAAACAAAAATAACTATCGCAATATGCGATTGTGTGTAAAATATAATATCAAATTCATAATCCTCTTTCCCTTCAGTTATGTAACGAAACGATATAATTCCATAACTTTTTATATCTCTTGATTCTGTCTCTCTAAAGGATGACGAATTTCAACCACTGCACTATAGATTCTTTTTTCTTGATAAATTTCTTCTATTCATCACTTATGTAATTACCCTCATCAGTGTATCGAATAAGCCTTTCTATTTCATTCAACTTTCTTCTATACTGAGTTAGAGAAAAAGAAAATTGACAATAAACAGAGAAAACACTGTATTTTAATATGGATGAATGTGCCTTTTATTACCATTTTTGATGGAAATGTTTTTAAAATTTAAATAACGAGTTAAAGTTTTTAACGCGGAGATTTATTATTATAAGTAATCGTTTTTCATATTAAGTAATAATTCTGAATAACGTAAAGTTTCTCAACACTTTCTCATATTGAATCAATCAAGATTATTTTCTTGTACATCATAAGCGGGATTCGTATGCAAATAGAATAAAAGCTATTTAAGAAAAAACAAAAATGCTTCTTATAAACACTATAAATAATAGGAACTGCATAACATTGAAAGCTGGTAAATAGAACGATGGAGCCAGCTTATCTACCATACGGATAAGCATTATCATGGCATAAGATTAGAGTGTAGAAAATTTTATAAATGAATTATCACGAAAAAGTGTCCTGTTAAAATTAGCCCTTCATATATCAATCTACTCTATAATGTTGCTCATATTTTTACGCTTAAATGTTTTATTTATCGTATTATTTTGTTCATTCAAAACTTCTTTTCAAGCCACACAATAATCCCTTTCTGAACAGCTCTTTGTTCATAGTATGCATACATGCACTTTTACTTTGAGAAACAAACTCAAAAAAGAGATGCAATACTTTAGCCCTAATTTCCTGTACAAAAACTGCCTATGGCTCCAATATACTTTACTGTTTTATCACGCTTACAGCTACATAAAAATCTAATGTTTATTTATATCTACCCCCTCATAAACAAGATAAGCACTAAGAAATACAAACCTTTTGTTTTCCTTATTTTGTTATTTTTGTAGCAATTTTTTCATCGTTTAGATCTCTTTAACGAGCAATGTGTCATACTTTTTATCAGTTTCCAGTCTTATCTTTCAGATTTTAAATTTCCAATATATGACGAAATAAAGGAGTTCGGTGTGCAAAATTCTCGTTGGTTTCGCGTTTCAATACTCATATCATGTATCTTAATAGCAATAGTCATTGTATTGGGTTCATCTCATTTGTTGCATGCACAAACATTTAATCAAAATTTAGGGCCCAGTGGTTTACCACTTCCGCGATTTGCTTCGATTAAACCCACCAGCGTTAATGTGCGCGTCGGACCAGGAAGCAACTATTCAATCATTTTCACCTACAAAAAGAAGGGCTTACCTATTGAAATCATTCAAGAATATGATCAATGGCGCAAAATTCGTGATGCAGAAGGCGATGAGGGATGGGTGTATCAATCGCTTTTATCGGGAAAGCGAACTGCTATAACTATTCCATGGCAAAAAGATAAAACAAAAAGGCTGATGCTACGAAAAAACCCCACCGACAACGCAGAACTTGTGGCGGAAGTAGAACCTAACGTCATTGGTAACATCCGCCAATGTGATGGACAATGGTGCGAACTAAACATTAATAATACGCGCGGATGGCTTCAGCAACCCCAGTTATGGGGAATCTATCCTGATGAAAAAGTAAAAGGTTGGTGAATACTCAAACTCAACAAGTTTAATTTTTATTCCTCATTGAATATCCTCACTGCCTATCACAAGATTGATTTTTTGGTTTCAATCGCACGATTAAATCAACATGTGAAATTTCCATACCTTCTGGTGGCTTAGGCAAATTTCTAATAATGGGAGCTTCTTCCAAATTATAAGGAATATCAAGAATACGATTTTCGCCTTCTATATAAAAATGGTAGTGATCAGAGGTATTGGTATCAAACCAAGTTTTTGAGCCTTCTACGGCAATAATCCGTAATAATCCCGCTTCCGTAAATTGATGAAGCGTATTATAAACCGTTGCTAAAGATACAGGTACACCTGCCCTCACCGCTTCCTCATAGAGCTCTTCAGCAGTAATATGACGATTTCCTTGAGAAAAAATCATATGTGCAAGTTCCAACCGCTGACGTGTTGGACGCAGACCATTTTGACGCAAATGTTTTTCTAACATAGAAATGGAATAATATTGCACAATTTTTCCACACTCTTTTGTGAACTGCTGCTCTTCATTCATATCTAAATTGTCTGCACTCACTGACATAATTACAAACCCAAATATATTCCTGCTAAATAAGATCAAAATACAAAAAAATGGGAATAGTATGGTGTAATCTTGTATTCCATTTTTAAATAATTACCTATGTAGAATACATAAAAAAAGGCTTTTGTCATTAAAAATGATATAAAATCATTTCCCTCTCTTTAAAATTTGCTCTAAAAGTAGGTTGGGAAAAGCGCAGAAATAAAGATATATGCAAATAAATGGAGTAACAATGGCTGAACAAAAGTCTCGCTACACATATGAAGAGCTTCTAAGCTGCGCTCGCGGCGAAATGTTTGGTAGAGGTAATGCGCAATTGCCAGCACCGCCAATGTTAATGATTCATCGAATCACTCAAATTAGTGAAACTGATGGTAAATACGATAAAGGAATGGTTCGCGCCGAATTTGACATTACACCAGACATGTGGTTCTTTAATTGTCACTTTATAGGCGATCCCGTCATGCCAGGATGTCTCGGACTGGATGGTATGTGGCAATTAACAGGTTTTTTTCTTGGTTGGCTAGGCGAACCAGGCAAAGGAAGAGCAATATCAACAGGTGAAGTAAAGTTATCAGGGATGGTAACTCCACAAACCAAAATTCTTGAATATGAAATAGATTTTAAGCGTATTCGACGTGGAAATTTAGTCTTAGGAATAGCTGATGGGTGGCTAAAAGCAGATGGAGAGACTATTTATAAGGCGAACGATTTACGCGTTGCTTTATTCAAAGAAGATTGAACGTTATTTCCGTCAGAAAGAACTTTTCACTATTCTGTATGGAACGAGGAGGTATGAATGCGTCGAGTTGTTGTAACCGGAATGGGAATTGTCTCCGCAATTGGAAATAATCCTGGAGCTGTTTTAACCAGTTTACGTGAAGCAAAATCCGGAATTTCTTACGCACCTCAATATGCTGAATTAGGCTTTCGTAGCAGAGTTTATGGCAAGCCCGATATTAATATAGAAGAACTCGTAGATCGACGTGCTCTACGTTTTCATGGGCGTGGAACAGCATGGAATCACATCGCCATGGATCAAGCAATTGCTGATGCGGGTCTAGAACCGCATGAAGTATCGAACGAACACACGGGTATTATTATGGGTTCTGGAGGTGCTTCAACACATTCAATCGTAGAAGCTGCTGACATTACACGCCAAAAAGGTCCAAAACGTGTTGGACCTTTTGTTGTCCCTAAAGCGATGAGTTCCACAGCATCTGCAACATTAGCAACTTTCTTTAAAATAAAGGGGATCAATTATTCAATCTCTTCAGCTTGTGCTACCTCCAATCATTGTATTGGTAATGCTTACGAAATGATACAATATGGTAAACAGAAGCGCATCTTTGCCGGTGGCTGCGAAGATTTGGATTGGACACTATCTGTTTTATTCGATGCCATGGGCGCTATGTCCAGCAGATATAATGACATTCCTCACAAAGCTTCACGTGCTTATGATGTTAATCGTGATGGTTTTGTCATTGCTGGAGGTGCTGGCGTTTTAGTCCTTGAAGATTTAGAACTTGCTAAAGCACGTGGTGCAAAAATCTACGGAGAAATCGTTGGATACGGTGCGACATCCGATGGACATGATATGGTTGCCCCATCAGGAGAGGGAGCAGAACGATGCATGCGCATGGCCCTTGCAACAGTCGATAATAAAATTGATTATATCAATCCCCATGCGACAGCAACTCCTGTTGGTGATCCTCCTGAGATAGAAGCTATCCGTCGTGTCTTTGGAGCAGGTGATCAATGCCCCCCCATTTCCGCTACCAAGTCTCTAACAGGACATTCCTTGGGAGCAGCAGGTGTTCACGAAGCAATCTATACATTGTTAATGATGAATCATAATTTTATTTGTGAAAGTGCCCATATTGAAGAACTTGATCCAGCTTTTGCTGATATGCCAATCGTTCGTGAACGACGTGATCATCAACAACTGAATACCGTATTGTCGAATACTTTTGGCTTTGGCGGTACCAATGCAACGCTTGTTTTCCAACGTTATGTATAAACAAAAGCTCTTAGTAATTGAAAAAAGTACGGTCTTACGGAGAATAATATGAAAGGTTTGATGGAGGGCAAACGCGGCCTTATTATGGGAATTGCGAATGACCATTCAATTGCTTGGGGCATTGCCTGTCAGCTCGCACAAGCAGGAGCGGAATTAGCGTTGACTTATCAAGGAAATGCTTTTGGAAAACGTGTTCATCCCCTAGCAGATAAACTTGGCTGCAAATTAGTGCTAGAGTGTGACGTTGAAAAAAGTGAAAATATTGATTACGTCTTTGAGCAACTTGAAAAAGAATGGAAAACAATTGATTTTATTGTCCATGCCATTGGTTTTTCAGATAAAACTCAGCTAAAAGGGCGTTACGTTGATGTTACAACACGTGAAAACTTTCAACGCACGATGGTTATTTCAGCTTATTCCTTTACTGAAATTGCCCAGCGCGCGGGTAAGCTTATGCCCAATGGAGGAACACTTTTAACTCTTACCTATGGTGCTTCACAGCAAGTTGTGCCTAATTATAACATCATGGGTGTTGCTAAAGCAGCTTTAGAAGCTATGGTACGTTATTTAGCAGCGGACTTTGGTCCTCAAAATATTCGTGTCAATGCGATTTCCGCTGGTCCTGTTAGAACTTTAGCAGGTAATGGTATTGCAGCTGCACGGGCAATATTTTCACATCAACGCCGTAATGCCCCATTACGGCGTACCGTAGATATTCATGAAATTGGAAAATCTGCTCTTTATCTACTCTCTGACTTATCATCAGGTGTTACAGGTGAAATCCATTATGTTGATTCAGGCTATAACATCATGTCTATGCCAATACTTGAAGAACTGAAAAAAAGTGACGATTCCCAAGAAGAATAAAATTTATTTCATTGCACTAAAAAAGAAAATCAATCATGTACATAGTGCTTTAATCGGGTATTGAGTACTTTCTCAGCTATATAATAGTGTATTGACTTATAATAATATGACGTAAGGAATATGTGCAAATGTTTGTAAGAATAAGTCAATACAAAACCAGATGTACGATGCCTTGTTTCGCAAAATATTTTATAAAAGCCGGAATATTTCTTCAATCCATGGTTGATAAAGTGTGTATTTTATGACGTTATTTACCTTACTAAAGCATACGCTTTTGCCATTGCTTATAAATCAATATCCAACCCTCATGCCACCGCAGTTTGAAACAGAGATTAGAGAATTATTAAAACCCTTAGTTTCAGCTTTTGTGTAGCAAATTGAAAAAAATATTCCTACCGTTTGATTTATTCTTGAAACGCAAATACAATCTAATTTAGGATGAATATGAAGGCGTAAAGAAATCAATCATTAATCTTACTATTGTTCTTTAATGAAAGCATTGCTCTGATGTGTCAGGTAAAATAGAACACCCAAAAACACTATAGCTGTTTCTCCTTCATGCATTTTTTAAAGATATCTCTCAATGCACGCCATTCCATTTCACAATGGTACCTGTAGAACATATAAAAAATCCTTGTGAAGTACATAAAATCCTTTTTTTACCACCATTTTAATGTTTATACAGATGACAAACCGACACCGTCATTTTACTTGCCATGTTCTAATATTGAAACAACCCTTGACACTTGAGATGATTCATTAGAAGTATCTTTAATAATTTTTATCCACATACTAACCCGCTTGTGACAAGCAAACATATATTTTTAATTAACTCAATACAAAAATAAAATGAATTATTTATATAAATCAATTTTTTATCTTTATAATCACATTATTTTTCAGTTTAAATGACAGCCACAAACAAGTACAATAACATTTTTTCAATCTTAGACTTTCAAAGTTATAATTCCAAAAATCATTTCTTGCATATAAAAAACAGAATTGACATGTGAGAAAATAAAAGGCTTAAATATCTCTACTGAACAGCTTCAAGTGCCAAGAGCTGTCTCACAACATTTGGGGGTGTAATGACGCTCGTCTTCCTCCTTCATAAACATAAAGATGGGGATGTGCACAATAGCTTTATCGGTTACACTATTCACAGTCACCGTCGCAAATTGGACTTAGGATTTTTAAGAGAGGTCTCTTTAAAACAAGCACGTGAATATATAACAGCAATCGTGTTTTTTTGGACGTTCTATTTTACCTGACACATCAGAAAAATGCTTTCATTAGAAAATGAGAAAAATAAAGGTGTGAGATAATCTCCATTATTTAAAAGATATTGCTTTAGATAGCGTAAAACTGAATTTAAAAATGATTGTAGAAATGGGAACAGATTTTCAGCTTTAAAATTTCATCTTCTTCCCAAATTAGATTGTCTTCTTGTTTTAAAGAATTACAAAAACAGAGATTCACAATATCCCTGCCCCGATATTCTTAGCTTATACGTTACATAAATAAGATGCTTCTACCTAATGAGTCTTGTACTATTCTGTTTGCAAATATCATTGTGAGATGAATTTAAGAGACAATAAAAATATCTTGTTCATTACATTACATAAACATGTGTAAGTGGAAACGATAATTTATCTTAAAAGAGATAGCTCTTAGACAAAAGCCAAAACTTTTATATTTCAGCCATGTTTCATAAAGAATCGAATGATATGAATCTATAATTTTCTGGAATATGACTGCCTTATACAACCATCAATAAAATCTATTTTATATGTCTATCATAGCATGTTTCTATTTTTTACGATTGGAATTATTAAAAAACAGGATATTATTGAATTTCGTCCTTGAGGGCGCGGCTTAGTAATGTGTTTGCCGCTTCAGTTATATTTTTACCACAATAGAGAATTTGATAAATTTGTTCTACAATGGGCATTTCTACCCCAATACGCTGCGCCAACGTATATACTTCCTTGGTATTTAAGTATCCTTCCACAACCTGACCAATTTGTTTTTCTGCTTCTTTTATATCTATTCCTTTACCAAGAAGTATTCCAAAACGGCGATTACGCGACTGATTATCAGTACATGTCAAAACCAGATCACCTAAGCCTGTCATTCCCATAAATGTGGAAAGCTCAGCACCCATAGCCTCCCCTAAACGACTGATTTCAGCTAGTCCTCGTGTGATAAGAGCTATTCGTGCATTTGCCCCAAAACCTATGCCATCTGATATTCCTGCACCAATAGCAATAACATTTTTGACTGCCCCCCCTAATTGAACACCAATCATATCTGAACTTTTATAAACTCTAAAACTTTTGTCACAATGAAAAAGTTGCTGCAATTCTTTACCAAACTCAACATCAGAAGCTGCTATCGTCATTGCAGTAGGCCAACCAATAGCTAGTTCTTGAGCAAAAGTTGGTCCAGAAAAAACAGCTAAAGGAATTTTTTCACCTAAAATCTCACGAGCAACCTCTTGCAAGAAACGTCCAGTACCATGTTCTAAACCTTTTGTAGCCCAAATAACGCGTGAATGCTGATCTAAATAAGGCTGAATATTATACAAAACTTGATGAAATACATGGCTTGGAACAGCGATTAATATATTGTGACTTGCCGTTATTGCAGTTTCAAGGGAAGCTTCAAGTAATAAATTTTCAGGAAATCGAACATCGGGTAAATATACTTGATTACAACGTTGTTCCTGTAATTCTTTGATATGTTGAGGACTATATCCCCAAAGTAAAACATTATGACCATTACGGGCAAGAGCTATCGCTAATGCAGTACCAAAAGAACCAGCACCTATAACTGTCATTGCAACGGTTTTCATTAAATTTTCTGATTATTCTCTAAATTTTTGATTTCAATTGCATATTATTATTACAAATAATTTTAATGCTATACTAAATACCCCACGGACTTTCTCTTTTAAATTAAAAGTATATTCAAAATAATGATACTCATTCCACTGATATCTTGTACTTATCTCCTGCTTTATATCCTACAAATTTCTTCTACGAAGCTGATACATGCCGCATCAGCTCCGTAGATATTTCTAACAACTACTCCACAGGAAACTGCGTATTTGGACCTTGCTCCATGGGCATTTCTGAACCAGGTGCTTGATCTACAGGAGTTTGCGTACTTAGACCCTGCCCCATAGGCATTTCTGAAACAGGTGCTTGATCTACAGGAGTTTGCGTACTTAGACCCTGCCCCATAGGCATTTCTGAAACAGGTGCTTGATCTACAGGAGTTTGCGTACCTAGACCCTGCCCCATAGGCATTTCTGAACCAGGTGCTTGATCTACAGGAGTTTGCGTACCTAGACCCTGCCCCATGGGCATTTCTGAACCAGGTGCTTGATCTACAGGAGTTTGCGTACCTAGCCCCTGCCCCATGGGCATTTCTGAACCAGGTGCTTGATCTACAGGAGTTTGCGTACTTAGACCCTGCCCCATAGGCATTTCTGAACCAGGTGCTTGATCTACAGGAGTTTGCGTACTTAGACCCTGCCCCATAGGCATTTCTGAAACAGGTGCTTGATCTACAGGAGTTTGCGTACTTGCACCTTGCTCCATCGAAACCTCTGAGCCCTGTATCTTTTCTGGCTGTTTTCTTACGGATATATCTTTGTTTGATAACTGCTCAGACACTGAAGAATCATCTCTACTTGATATTTCCGGTTCAATAACACGTCCTGAACCACCCATCATATTATAATTCAAATGAGAAATAGCCCACCAAGTTCCCCCAATAATAACAAAAACGCAAATAGCAGCAAACCACAACGCGCTTAAATTCCACTTGGCGTCTGGACCAGAATTCAAGTGCAAAAAGAAAACAATTTGTACTATAATCTGAATAATCGCCATCCCAATAAGATACGCAACCTTTGTACTAACTGCCCAACTTTCCATCATTCCATACATCACAGGAATAAAAGAACCCAAAGTGAAAAATACAGCCAGAATAAAACCAACCAAATAGGAACCAGTACTGGGACCATGTGTTTCATTTTGCACGCTCATCACAACGCTCCTAATAGATAAACCATGGTGAAAACACCAATCCATACAATATCAAGTAAATGCCAAAAAATGGAAAGACATGCTAAACGTGTTTTATTGTTCTGATCCAAGCCATTACGACGAAGATGAAAAAACATCACAACCATCCAAAGAAGGCCAACACTTACGTGAAGTCCATGGGTGCCAACCAAAGCAAAAAATGCTGACCAATAAGCAGAGAGAATTTCCCGTCCAAAAAGCTGTAAACCTGTTGCAGGATCAATACCCGCATAAGCATTTGGATCAAAATAAAAAACCTCACTCAAAAGTTCATGAAATTCGTAAAGTTCCATACCAATGAAGCAACACCCCAATCCAAAGGTAATAGCCATCCATAAACGCACACCACTGATGTTATTTTTATGTGCTTGTACCATTGCAAAGCCATAAGTGACGGACGAAAACAACAAGAAAGCAGTCTCAACCAAAACAAACTTTAAATCTATAAACTCACTGCCCGCTTTACCACCACCATAAGAAGCAGAAAATACAGCAAAACTTGAAAACAGTGTCGAAAACAGGATTAAGTCTGAAAGAATATAGACCCAAAAACCAAACGTCATTACCGAGCTACTATCGTGGTGAAGTTCATCTATAGTACTCGCGTTATTCATTGTTACAGCACTCATACTGTCACTCCTTGTTCTTTAAGAACAGCCGTAAAGGCATCTTCAGTTTTTTGCACTTCTTCAGCTGGAATATAGTAACCATGATGATCACCTGTTAATGAATGACACACAAGCGTTGCAATAAAACCAACCAGTCCAACCGCAACAAGCCACCAAATATGCCAAACAAGCGCAAAACCAACAACTAATGAGAAGAAGCCAGCAATAATTCCAGCCGATGTATTCGATGGCATATGAATTTTTGTAAATCCACTTGTCGGCCGTTGATAACCACTTTTCTTCATATTCCAATAAGCATCATCAGACTGTATCTTTGGAAGGAGGGCAAAATTATAAGAAGGAGGCGGTGAAGAGGTAAACCATTCAAGTGTACGTGCATCACCCCAAGAATCATTTAATGTTACCGGTAAGTGCCCTTTATGCTTAATACCGTACCAAATCGCCAAAACAACCTGTAGCACAAAACAAAGGATACCAAGTAAGATAATACAAGCACCCAATGCAGCAATAATAAACATCGGCTGCCAACTAGGTTCCATGTAATGCTGCAGACGACGCGTCGCCCCCATTAAACCAAGCGCATAAACCGGGAAAAAGGCAAGGTAAAAACCAATAAACCAACACCAAAAAGATGTAATACCTAGTATGCGATTTGGTTTATAACCAAAAACTTTTGGAAACCAAAATGCAATCCCCGCTAAGTACGCAAAAACCACACCTCCAATAATTGTATGATGGAAATGTGCTATCAAAAAGAGCGAATTATGAAACTGCCAATCAGCAGGAACAATAGATAATAAAACACCTGTTAATCCACCACCAACAAATGTAAAGATCATACCCATGCACCAAAGCATAGGAGGCTCAAAGCGAATCCGACCTCTATACATCGTAAGCAGCCAATTAAAAACTTTTACACCGGTTGGAACTGCAATAATCATCGTAGCAATACTAAAGAAGGTATTTACAGCTTCACCCCCACCCATTGTGAAGAAATGATGGCCCCAAACAAGAAGCGAAAGAATCAAAATAACCAACATGGCCCATATCATTGAAGTATAACCAAAGAGGCGTTTTGAAGAAAAAGTTGATACAACTTCAGAAACAATTCCAAAAGCAGGAACAACCAAAACATAAACCTCAGGATGACCAAAAACCCAAACATAGTTAATCCATACCATCGGATTTCCGCCACCAACATTGGTAAAGAAATTCATGTTCAAATAACGATCACATGCCAAGAGTGCAAATGCTACAGCCAAAACAGGATAAATGACTACAATAAGAACATTGCTGACAAAAGCACTCCAACAAAAAATAGGCATTCTCATCATTGTCATTCCAGGAGCACGCATTTTAATCATCGTTGCAATAAAATTCACTGATCCCATTGTTGTTGCAATACCAGAAAGCTGAAGTGACCATAAATAATAATCTACCCCTGTATCTGGACTCGTTTGCAATTCTGTAAAAGGTGGATACATCAACCAACCACCACGACCAAAATTCCCAACACCTAGGGATATGTTAATCAATATCGCCCCTGCAGCCGTAATCCAAAAACCTAGATTATTTGCAAAGGGAAAAGCAACATCACGCGCACCAATTTGAAGTGGTATAAGATAATTAAAAAGACCAAATAAAATAGGCGTGGCCATGAAAAAAATCATGATCGTACCATGCGCCGAAAAAATTTGATCAAAATGCTCAGGGGGCAAATAACCTGCTGTTTCACTCCCAAGAGCTAAAGCTTGATGCGTTCGCATCATAAGTGCGTCCGCAAAACCGCGAACAAGCATAATAATTCCAAGAACGATGTACATAATACCTATGCGTTTATGGTCAACCGTTGTAATCCAATTTCGCCATAGAATCCCCCACCACCCAAGTACTGTTAGAGCAATAACAGCAATTAAACCAACCAAAACAATCGCAATACATGTATACAAAACGATCGGTTCATGTGCAAGCGCATGAAAAGCACCTGCCGTAGGATCTGTAAGTCTTCCAAACATTTCTCAACCCATTTCAAATGAAATTCAAGTTTAAAAGAAACCTTTGTTAAAAGGGCTCTTTACTTTATTGACTCTGTTAAATAACATCAGGATCAAATACTGAACATAGTGCACCCCATAGCGTCTGAGCAGCAGCACGTTTCATTAAATCTTCATTACATACCGTCTTTTCATCGACACATCGATTAACAACACGATAGTAAAGCCGCTTCTCAACAGGTGCAAAATAACGAACTTCAGCATCTTTTTCCTTCGCAGCAATATCACCCATACGAGGCGCAATAGAAAGTTGACGATAAGATGAACGATCAAGTACTCGACCATTAGCCCGAGCTTTTACAATCCAATCCTCAAAATCCTGCAAAGACACAGAATGCCACTTAAACCGCATACCCGAAAAACCATCACCACTATAATTTGCTGAGGCTCCTTTGAATACTCCTTGCTCTTCAGCGACCAAATGCAACTTAGCATTCATCTGCGGCATAGCGTAAAGAACTGTACCCAATTTGGGAACCCAAAAAGCATTGACAGAATTCTCTGACGTCAATTGCAATAAAACTTGACGTCCTTCAGGCGCATAAATCTCATTAATCGATGCAACACCGTATTCAGGATAAATAAAAAGCCATTTCCAATCAAGAGCAACAGCATCAATCTGTAATGGCTTTCCTTCACCTACAACTTCCACTGGAAGAGGATTTGTAGGTTCAAGCTTATAGGTATAATAAGCTGTTAATGAACCTAAAACCATTACAATTACAACTGGAATACCCCACATCAATGCTTCAATTTTATTTGAATGTGCCCAATCAGGAGAATAGTCCGCTTTCATATTCGATGCACGATATTTTATAGCTAAAAATACCACACTCACCATAACTGGGATAACAATACAAAGCATCACCACCACACAAACAACGATCAAAATGAGCTGTTGACGTGCAACATAACCTGATGGCTGCATAACATCAATTTTACAACCAGACAAAAGCAGTGCTCCCCCTAAAATCACAAGCATTTCTAATTGTCTAACAAAGCTTTTCATCTCTATTTACCCCCGTCATACGCACTAAAAACTGTCATAAATATATACCTCACATTGTACAGATTTGAAAATAATTATCAAGAGAATTAAATGCCTATATTACTCTTATTAAACGCTTACTCTTTACCTATCACAATTTAATTGTTTTGCTTAATTGTTTTGCAATATACTCAAGTGCAAACCGATATCCATCACCTCCACACCCAGTTATAATAGCGTCTACACCTGCAGATGTATAAGAATGGTGACGAAAAGCTTCACGCTGATAAATATGAGATAAATGAACTTCTACTTTCGGCCCTGAAAACATTTTTAGGGCATCAAGAAGTGCAACAGATGTATGACTGTAAGCCGCTGGGTTAATGATCAATCCAGAACTTGCCTCTATTGCTTCTTGTATCCATGCCACTAATTGCCCTTCATAGTTACTTTGATAAAAATTTATTATAATATCATTTTTTTTTGCCCATTCTCTGCATCTTTTTTCAATATCTTCTAGAGTTTCAGTTCCATAAATTTCTGGCTCACGTTGACCTAGAAAATTTAAATTAGGACCATTTAAAATCGTTATTATCTCTGACATAGCAAGCCTTTTCTTTCAGACCTATCACTTATTAAAAAAATATTTAGCATGTTTTTACGGCAATAAAGCTCCATCCTTAATCTCAAAGAATTCTGCGCGTCCTTTTAAGTCATCAAATAAAAGACGATCTGTTCCTGTCATAAATGTTTGTACAGCTAAATCATCAAGAATATCAAATAGAGCAGCACGTCGATGCGAATCAAGATGGGCAGCCATTTCATCAAGAAGAAGAATGGGAGATCTTTCCGACATCATACCTGTTAGACGTGCATGACACAAAACTAAACCTGTTAGCAGCGCTTTTTGTTCACCTGTTGAACAAGATGTTGCTGCTCTATTTTTATCAGCATAAAAAACCTGCAAATCTGCACGATGTGGTCCTTCTAACGTCCGACCAGCAGCACGATCCATTGCGCGATTATGCCGCAATCGATCACAAAATTGTTCTTCAACTTCAGTTGCTGATATTTCACTAAGAGCTGTTTCTAAAAAACCATCAATTTGCAAAAAAGCTCGTGGAAAAGGTATCTGTGAGGGCATTTGTGTAAACATGTCATTTAAAAGACGAATAACATCAACACGCGCCGCAGAAATAGCTGTCGCCAATTCTGCCATTTGCTTTTCTAAAGCATCAAACCAAGCACAATCTTCATTTCCATCTAAAAACAAACGATTACGTGCGCGCATAGCTCTATCATAATCGGCTATGCGGCGCCTATGCAAGGGATCAATCGCCAAAACCATACGGTCCAAAAAACTACGGCGCTCAAGTGAAGGACCTGTAAAAAGACCATCCATAGACGGTGTTAGGACACTAATATGACAATAATCTGTTAGGCAATCACTCGACTCATTCACACCATTAATATGGACCTTTCGACTGTTATCGCTAACCTCAAAAGCTGTACCAATCTTTACTTCACCATAAAGAGCGCATTCAAGACGCGCAAATACAACAAATCCTCCACCACCACCATCTACAAAACTAACGTCAGAATAAACAGCACGCCGCAAACCACGACCAGGAGAAAGAAAAGATAACGCCTCTAAAAGATTCGTCTTACCAGCACCATTATGGCCAGTAAAAACCACATGCTGACCAGAAAAATGAATATTGAAAAAAGAATAATTGCGATAACGTAAAAGCTTCAGCTGCCTCACTGCCACTTTGTGCACATGACTGGCCATGCATTGCAAAACAACTGCCCCTAAACGCGAATAGGCATCAGTACATAGAGCACATCCGCATCATCATTATCACGAATCAGAGCTGGTGCTCCAGCCTCAGCCAACATAAAAACCATCTCATCACTTGAAAGCTGCCCAGCAATATCCAAAAGATAACGTGAATTAAATCCTATCTCAAGCGGTTCAGATGCATAAGTTACTGATAATTGATCTTCTGCACTGCCCGAATCTGGGCTATTAACAACAAGCCTTAACTGTCCATGCTCAATCGTTAATTTAACTGCACGCCCCCGATCACTTGAAATCGTTGAAACACGATCAACTGCAGAAGAAAAGTCCTGCCTATTAACAATTAATTCTTTATCATTTCCAAGAGGGATAACACGTTGATAATCTGGAAATGTTCCATCAATTAATTTTGATGTAAAAATCACAGAGCCTATAGAAAAACGAATTTTTGTCTCCGAAAGCTCTATACATACATCGCTATCATTTTCTTCTGAAAGAAGTTTTTGCAATTCTCCTACAGCTTTACGGGGAATAATAACACCAGGCATTCCCTCAACTCCCGAAGGAGCTTCCATCTCAACTTGTGCCAAACGATGACCATCAGTTGCAACCAAACGCAATTTCAAAACACCATCATTAATAATATGGAAATAAATACCATTAAGATAATAACGGGTTTCTTCAGTAGAAATGGCAAATTGTGTACAATCAAGTAAATGTTTTAAGCCTGATGCCGATAAAGAAAAACGATAACCAAACTGCCCAGGAAGTGACTCTGGAAAGTCTGACTTCGGAAGACATTGAAGCTGAAAATGTGCACACCCCGAAACCACGGACATTGTACCTGCTTGATTCTCATCGACGGACAATACAACTTCATTGCTATCAGGAAGTTTTCGAATGATATCATAGAGCAAATGTGCCGGAACAGTTGTTGCTCCAGCTTGTTTAACATTAACTGCAAAAGATTCCATAACCTCTAAATCAAGGTCTGTTGCTTTTAACTGTACACGGCCATTTTCTGCATCAATCAACACATTCGATAAAATAGGAACAGTATTACGGCGCTCTACCACTCGGTGAACCCGACCAAGAGACTTGAGAAATTGACTGCGATCAACTGTAATCCGCATAAAAGCCCCGTATGATTTACTAAAAACTATAAGAATTCCTTAGAATTAAAGAATAGATCCCTTTAGAGAATCGCCTGCTAGAGTTTATTAAACCTCTCTTAAAATGGCAAGTCACTCCTGCATAAGAAAAAATAAATCTTTTCATTAAATTCTTTAAAGTCTCTCCAAAGAAAGAAACGATAAACACTATACAGCCTGTTCTCCAATCAACCGCTTAAGCAACTCAAGTTCCTTAGCCAAGGTCTGATCACCACAAACCAAATCTTCAATTTTACGCACAGCGTGTAAAACTGTTGTATGATCACGCCCACCAAAACGGCGCCCAATTTCTGGTAATGAGCGAGGAGTTAATACTTTTGCTAAATACATTGCAACTTGCCGTGGCTTCACAACCGTACGTGTTCGACGATTAGATAACAAGTCCTGTTTAGAAACATTATAATGGCGTGCTACCGTACGCTGAATTTCTTCAATCCGAATACGCTTAGGTTCACCAGGACGTGTCAAATGACCTAATAACTCATCAATCCGCTCTAAAGATAAATCAGACTCAAAAGATTGACGAAACAAGAGCTGATTAAACGCACCTTCAATATCACGCCCCGACCCTAAAACCGTTTTCGCAATATATTCCAAGATATCATCAGAAATTGATACCATGCCATCATCTTGTTGTGCCACCTTCAACCGCTGGCGCAACATTTGCAAACGCATTTCATAATCTGGTGCTTCAATTTCAAGAGCTACCCCTCCCTGAAGACGAGAGCGAACGCGAAGATCAAGCGATTCTAATTCTGCTGGTGGACGATCTGCAGCGACAACAACCTGTTTTGCACTATCAAGCAACATATTAAGCAAATGGCAAAACTCATGTTGTATCGACTTACCCTGCAAAAACTGCATATCATCAATAATCAAAAGGTCGATATCACGAAGCTGTTCTTTAAAAGAAAGAGCATCATTATCACGAATAGCTGTTGCAAAACGCCACATAAAATATTCAGCAGTTAAATAAATAACGCGCGCAGACGTTAAACGCTTCAATGCAGAAGCAGCAATCGCTTGAAGCAAATGTGTTTTTCCTAAGCCAACAGATGCGTGAATAAAAAGAGGATTAAAACGTAAGGCACTTTTATGCCCCTCTGCAATGGAACGCGCAGCTGCTAAAGCAACACGATTAGAAGCCCCCTCAACAAAACTTTCAAAAGTATAGCGAGAATCAAGTGGAGATCCAAAAACTCCCGTTTGAGAATTCTTAACTGAATGCTCTGCGCAACTTTCAACAAAAGATGAAGTCGCCTGCTCCTCTAGCACAACAGGAGGAACACTTCTTTTACAAACGACATCTCTTGAAACGCGTTCCATACCACGAACAATAACTTCAACACGAAGAATTGCTGAATTCTCTTGTTTCCATAAATGAGTCAAAAGAGAACCATAGTGATTATTAATCCATGAACGTAAAAAAGCAGTAGGAACAGAAAGTTTTACAAGAGTATGACTATATTCAGCAAGCTTCACACGTCCAAACCAACTGGTATAAGCCTCAACACCAACCTGCACCTTTAATTGCGCCATAACACGTATAAAAGCCGCCGCACTTTCCTCCTCTGAAACAATAGAATGCCCTATAGAAGCATTTCTACAAACGTTCTCATCACTTTCCGTCATCCTATTCTTTATTATGTTCTCTGCCGACAGGATATTTACCGAAACCCTTTTAAAGGAACTAGCTTTAGAGTTCAATTTATCCACCATCTTCCATCCTGATAAAAATAAAATTTTGTCCTGCCAAACAACTAAAATAAATCTAGCGAAGGCAAAACGCCCTACCCCAAATAAGATTACTCACCCTCCCCTAGGATAGCCTCATCACAACCCTACTAACAAAGATGACCAATAAGATTTACTTGCACTCATGATATGACCCACCCTTCTAAAATGGTAAACATATCCATTAAGAAAACTAAAAAACCGTCAGAAAACCTCTCCAACACAAAAGTTTCGAAAAGCCTAAATCAAAACATCTTGTATTCAACAAAATACAGAATAATGCGCTGATGTGACCCCTTCATGCTTCTTAGTCTTCATAAGAACCATACAAAACAGCAGAGGTAAAATGCAAGAGGTCAAAATAAAATCAAAAAACCCGAAAAAAATGCTTATATTAATGAGGACTGAAAAAAATATTGATTCAATTCATTTTTTTTCTCTAAATTTACCAATAATTAAAGAATCTCTTCAGATTTAAAAAAAAAAATAAAATGCTTGACAAAAAAGACTCTGTACAAATCCACAAAGCTTGTGGATAACCATACCTCCCCCTATAAACTTTCTCTCCTTTTTCAAGTGGAGAATCATTATCGATTCTTATTTTCAATAGAAACTTTTGAAATAATAAACAAAAAGCCAGCATCCTCATGGATACTGGCTTTGTTCTCAATTAAAGGAGAAAAAGCTTAAACGCTGAGAGCCTTCAAACGTTTAGCTAAACGCGATACTTTCCTCGCAGCAGCATTTTTATGAAAAACCCCTTTAGAAACTGCACGCATAATTTCAGGCTCAAAATTCTTAAATGCAATCTCTGCAGATGCCTTATCGCCACCCGCTAAAGCATCATCAAACTTACGTATAAAAGTACGAACGCGTGAACGGCGGGCCTTATTAACCTGTGCGCGCGCCGCAACCTTGCGCACCGCTTTTCGAGCAGAAGGTGTATTCGCCATAAATATAATCTCTCTTTCAACACCTTGGTAAAATAAGTCTCAATAACAACTCTACCAATATAAATAAATCCAACCCAAGCAAAACTATAAAGCTGCCTATAACCGTGTGGGTTATAGCGCAATCCTAAAGCTAACGTCAATTAGATTTTCAAAGATAGCCATAAAAAAACGAAGCCAAACTCTTTGATCCGCAACTTTATAGCTTAATAATAGATATTCCTTAACAAACAAAAGAATTTAAACGGCTAACTTACGCAAGACATATTGCAAAATTCCACCATGATGCAAATAATCTAGCTCATCTTCAGTATCAACACGGCATAATAATGGAACGGTTTTTACCGTACCATCAGAAAAAGTAATTTTCGCTACAGTCTTTTGACGAGGTTTCAAGTTATGAATCCCTTCAATTGTCACCTTTTCATCTCCCTTTAAGCCTAAAGATTTCCAACTTAGCCCCTCCTCAAAAACAAAAGGGACAATGCCCATACCAACAAGATTAGAGCGATGAATCCTTTCAAAAGACTGCACAATCACTGCTTTGACACCAAGAAGATTGGTCCCCTTGGCAGCCCAATCGCGAGATGATCCATTACCATATTCAATACCTGCAAAAACAACGAGTGGAATACCTTCTTGTTTATACGCCATTGCTGCATCGTAAATGGTTTGTTCTACCGCTGACGGATAATGAACCGTATAACCTCCTTCTCGACCATTTTCCCCTAACATGAAATTACGAATGCGAATATTGGCAAAGGTCCCACGCACCATAACTTCATGATTCCCACGACGCGTTCCATACTGATTAAAATCAGCCACTTTAACACCATGATCCATTAAATATTTTCCGGCAGGAGAAGCTGCTTTAATAGAACCAGCAGGAGAAATATGATCCGTCGTGATTTTATTACCAAATAAACCTAAAATCCGTGCATCTTTAATATCTGGTAAGATATCAGGTGTTTTCTGCATATCATCGAAATAAGGTGGATTGCGTACATAGGTGGATTGCTCATCCCAAGAATAGGTAGAACCCGTAGGAATCTGAACTTTTTGCCAATTTTCATCTCCCTTAAAAACATCTGCATACTTTTCGGCAAAAACCTTCCGCGTGACATTTTTTTCGATAAACTCCTGTATTTCTTGAGAAGTTGGCCAAATATCTCTCAAATAAATGGGGTGGCCATTTGAATCTTCACCTAGAGGCTCCTTGGTTAAATCTTTACACACCGTCCCGATGAGCGCATGTGCAACAACTAATGGTGGTGAAGCTAAATAATTCGCTTGCACATCAGGGGAAACACGCCCTTCAAAATTACGATTTCCTGAAAGAACCGCAGATGCAATTATACCATTGTCATTAATCGTTTTGGAAATAGCTGGATGCAAAGGACCAGAATTCCCAATACATGTTGTGCACCCAAATCCTACTAAGTTAAATCCTAATGCATCTAAATCTTTTTGCAGACCCGAATTTTGAAGGTAAGCTTCAACGACTTGTGAACCAGGTGCAAGAGAAGTTTTTACCCATGGTTTACTCTTAAGACCCTTTGCCACAGCATTTCGTGCCAAAAGACCCGCTGCAATAAGAACACTTGGATTCGATGTATTCGTACACGACGTAATCGCAGCGATCACCACATCACCGTGACCAAGCGTATATTCTTCACCCTCAACCTGATAACGCTTATCTTGTCCAGAAGTCTTCTTATAGTCTTCGACCAATGCCTTCTCAAAACCCTGCCCAACATTTTCCAATGCAATACGTCCTTCAGGACGTTTAGGACCAGCCATAGAAGGGACAACGGTTCCCATATCTAATTCAATTGTATCACTAAAAATGGGATGAGCCACCATTTCATCATGCCACATCCCTTGTGCTTTGGTGTAAGCCTCCACTAAGGCAATCCGACTTTCATCACGCCCTGTCATATTGAGATAACGCACTGTCTCCTTATCAATTGGGAAAAAACCACACGTTGCTCCATATTCAGGTGCCATATTTCCAATCGTTGCCCGATCAGCAAGCGTCATATGCTCCAAACCAGGACCAAAAAACTCAACAAATTTACCGACAACACCCTTCCGACGTAGCATTTGGGTCACCGTTAATACGAGATCGGTGGCTGTTACACCTTCCTTAAGTTTACCTGTTAGACGAAAACCAATCACTTCAGGTAACAACATAGAAACAGGTTGGCCTAACATTGCTGCTTCTGCTTCAATACCACCAACCCCCCAACCTAAAACCCCTAAACCATTTACCATAGTCGTATGCGAATCAGTTCCCACACAGGTGTCAGGATAAATCGTCTCACAGCCCTCTTCATTCTTCATCCATACACATTGTGCTAAATATTCTAAGTTAACCTGATGACAAATCCCTGTTCCTGGAGGAACAACGCGAAAATTTTGAAAGGCTTGTTGCCCCCATTTAAGGAAACGATAGCGTTCACCATTGCGTTCATATTCATGCTCAACGTTTTCCTTAAAAGCCATGGAATTGCCAAAAGCATCAACAATAACTGAGTGATCAATGATGAGATCAACGGGAATGAGAGGATTAATTTTTTCAGCGTTACCGCCAAGTTTAACCATAGCATCACGCATTGCAGAAAGATCAACAACTGCTGGAACACCTGTAAAATCCTGCATAAGAACACGTGCAGGACGGTAAGCAATTTCTGCCCCAGCGCTCCCTTTGTCGTTTAACCACTTAGCAACATTGAAGATATCCTCTTTTTTAACTGTGCGACCATCTTCGAATCGCAATAAATTTTCGAGAATAACTTTCATCGAAAACGGTAAACGAGAAACACCTTCAAGTCCGTTCTTCTCCGCTTCAATCAAGCTATAATAAGTATATTCTTTGCCACCAACATTTAATACTCTACGACAATTAAAGCTATCAATTTGAGTCATGACTGTCCACCCTCATACTATAACCACCCAATTTCCAGGAATGAACAACACAAACTACGAGTCAAGGTCGCAGCTTGAGCGCAGACGCAATTACCTCCGCCATCCATTTCCCCCTCCACCCTCTAGGCATAATGCGGAAATCAGCGCCAGAAACCATTTTACACCAGATATTGATGTAAGGTATCCCTTATAGAACTATTTCTAGAACTATTCTAGGTACAATTGCATAAAAAATGTGTTTTTTATTCTATAATGCAATAAAGAATATGAAAATAAAAACAAAATAGGCAATCACATGGTGTTATCAGGCAAAGATTTAGCCGCTTACAGAAACGAGGAAATTCTGTTTCAAGGTCTTTCTTTTTGTTTATTTTCACAGCAACTTATGACAATCACCGGTCCTAATGGTATCGGAAAGTCTACATTACTCCGAATCATTGTCGGTCTTCTTGAGGCTGCTGAAGGTCATATAATACTTAAAGACCATGATCAAATATACCCTGTTGCAACTGCTTGTCATTATCTTGGTCCTCAAAATGCTATGAAACCTCTCTTATCTGTCATTGATAATTTGCAATTTTGGGCAGACTTTTACGGTCAACATTTACGTTTTGCGCATGAAGCTCTTGCCGATATTGGTCTTTCTAACCTTGAACATTTACCCTTTAACGCCCTGTCAACTGGACAACAAAGACGCGTAGCTATTGCGCGCCTTTTGCTCTCCTATCGTCCTCTTTGGATTTTAGATGAACCAATATCTGGGCTTGATAACCATGCTCAAAAACTCCTTGCTCGTATTTTCCAGCGTCATCTCAATCAAGGAGGTATGATTATCGCTGCAACTCATAATTCCATAGGCATTCCAGAAAACCATAAAATCGCTCTGGAAAAATTTTTACCTCTCTAGGAGAGAATAAAATGAAAGCACTGTTCTGGCGTGATCTTAAACTATTATTAGCGCTACAAGCCACTTCACTAACAGGATTATTGTTTTTTATCGCTGTTGTTGTCATAACCCCCTTTGCCATTGGACCAGATCCCAAAACTCTTGCACAAATAGGACCAGGTATATTGTGGTTTGGAGCCCTTCTTGCAGGACTCCTCAATCTGAACAAACTTTTCCAAATCGATCGCGATGATGGTAATCTCGACCAATTTATCCTTTCAGGAAAAAGACAAAGTTTTACACTAATTGTCTTTACAAAATGTCTTGCCCATTGGGTAGGAACAATGCTTCCTCTTATTTTTGCCACACCTATTTTAGCCCTCATGCTCCATTTAGATGTAGTAATAACTTTTACAACAATACTTACCCTTTTATGCGGAACACCAGCTATTATTTTTATTGGTGCTATAGGCGCTGCACTCGCAACCTCATTGTTGCACAGTACTTTGCTTATTTTTATCATTATCTTGCCGTGGATCATTCCAATTATGATTTTTGGTGTTTCCGCTGCTACAGCCCCAATAAACCCAAATACCTCTTTTCTCACTTCTCTAGCTCTTCTCAGCGCTTTTTCACTTCTTTTGAGTCTCTTTAGCTCTTTTGTTGCTGCGATAACGCTTAAACTTTTATCAGAATAATAAAAGATGATTGCCGCATAGCAAAACTCTGCCTATTATGAATTTTATGAATAAACTATCTCGTACATATAAAATCAGGTTACTCCCTGCAAGTTTCACCCTTTTCATGAAAATAAGCAGAGTCGTCTTACCTTGGTTGGCCGGCATAACATTGTGTTTCCTTATCTTAGGGCTTATTCTAGTGATGCATTCCCCTGATGACTATCAACAAGGCATTACTGTTAAGATTATGTACCTTCATGTACCCTTTGCGTGGTTGTCTACATTCTGCTATGTAACGATGAGTGCAGCAGCATTAGGAAATCTGATTTGGAAATATCATCTTGCTGACGTGGCACTTAAATGTGGAGCGCCTATTGGGGCAATTTTTACCGCCTTGGCTCTCATGACAGGAGCACTTTGGGGGCGACCTACATGGGGAACATGGTGGGTCTGGGATGCACGGTTAACATCAGTTTTAATTCTGCTTTTTATCTATCTCTCCATTATCCTGCTTGGGCGTGCTTTTGACAACCAAGTAAAAGCCGCTCGTGCTACTGCAATTCTTACACTTGTTGGATTTGTTAATATCCCTGTTATTAAATTTTCCGTTAATTGGTGGAATACATTGCATCAACCAGCATCATTGTTACGTGCTGGAGGATCAACAATCGACAATGCTATGTTATGGCCCCTTATAACAATGCTCTTTTGTTTCATCTTTATGTTTATTGCTCTTTATTTGATGGCTATGCGAAATGAAATCAATCGTCATTATATCCGAATACTTCAGATTAAAAAATCCCGTCGTGCACAACAACAGGACGCTTCATCATGCTCGACCTAAATGGCATCCACGGCGGACTTTTAGGAAATCTATCTCAGAAAATTGATTTTTTCCTGAGCACCCTTAAACACGAGCAAATTGTTGTTTTAAGCTATGTGCTTTCTGCAATATCCCTCTTATGTCTTATTGGATATATTCTTTGCAAAGCCCTCTACCAAAAAAAAATTCTCCAACAGCTAAACAAAAAAGAGCTGTCACAAAAAGAAAAGTATAATGAAAAACATCCCTCCAAAACTTAAAAAAAATATATCTTTGCCTGTTCTGCTTGTTTTTTTTGGACCATTTGTGCTTTTTCTTCTTCTCATGATGTTTTTTTTCAACTTTATGGATAAAAAACACCTTCAAGATTCTTCTCTTCTCCCAAACGCATTAGCTGAAAAACCTGCTCCCAATATTTATCTTCCTCTTCTTGATAAAGACAGTTATCTCAATTCAAAACAGTTTAAAGGACGTGTCACATTGGTCAATTTTTGGGGTTCTTGGTGTTTGCCCTGTCGCGAAGAGCATCCTATTCTTATGCAAATTGCACAAGATAAACGTTTTGATCTGATTGGTATTAATTACAAAGACAATAAAACAAACGCCCTGCGCTTTTTAAACAGTTTTGGTAATCCTTTTAAATTTATTGGCTTTGATGTTTCAGGATATACAGCCATTGATTGGGGAATATATGGACCTCCAGAAACCTTTCTCTTGAATAAAGAGAGCATCATTATTGCCAAACATGTTGGTCCCTTAACATGGCAAATTTATCAAAAAAAAATTCTACCAAAAATTGAACAAGCGATTATGACAGAAGAAAAATAATGCAGGTTTGTAAAAACATAACGTTTTATCATGCTATGTATGCTATTTTATTTATACGGACCATCATTCTTCTTAGAAAAATTTTACAAGAGCATTACCATTGTTGATTCAAAAACATGTGTAAAGAAATATCTGTTTGGGAGCTTTATTTTTGATTATTTGGACAAAACAATATTGCTATAGAACCATCGTTAGCTTAGTGACAGCAACCAACTATTGTTTTCAAAATCATATAGTATTTTTTCTCCGCTTTTTTATCTGAAATACACATTGTTATGAGGGGACTTCACCACTATTCTCATCTTTATAAAATAATAAATCTGCTCTTTTGCAGCGTCATTGTTATATTTATTCCCATTACACTTATCTGTTCGTAATAGACTCCATAAAGTCTATATTGAATCTATACATTCTTATTCTCTCGATAATTTCCCTTATGATTATAACTAATAAGCTTTATTGAGTCTTAATAAGATAAATTCGAGTAAGAAAATATGACTACAATCAAAAAGTCTCATTTAACAGAGAAGATAAGTTATGAGTACATAATCAATTTATCAATGAAAATTATAAAAGAATTCATTGTAAGAAATAAACTTTTGAGATGTAAAAAGTACAAAAGAAGCTTTTTCGAGAAGAGAAAATATATTTTACAGAGAACTCTTTTTTAAGCACTCTATGACGTAATTACCGATCTCAACAGAACGATCACTCGTATACACTAAAAAAACTCTAAGACAAGAAATATTCTAGAAGTTCATATGAGCTTATGCGTAAACTTTTATGACGCAAATAAAATAGGCTTTTGTTGCAATCATCATTTTTTATGAAAAATATTTGATTATGTTTTTTCTTCTAAAAATTCTTGCGGTGTAAAACAATATGTTTTTGAGCAAAATTCACATGTGACTGAAATATATTTATTTTTAACCATTTTATTGCGTTCATCAATAGAAAAGCCTTCTAGGATTCCTTTAATTTTTTCGTGTGAACAAGAACATTGATCGACAAGAGAAAAAGGGTTAAAAACTCTAATACCTTGTTCATGAAAAAGACGGAACAAGAGCTGTTTACTACCGACTTGGGGATCTGTTAATTCTGAACTTTCAATCGTTGCCATGAGTATTTTAGCTTCCTGCCATTGGTTATCCAATTGGGTATGAGTTTTCGTTTCTTCTCGCTTTTGATGAGGGGCATCTATTTTATGATGAGACGATTCTTGGGGTAAAAGTTGGATCAAAATACCTCCAGCTCGCCAGCTTTTCTGCTGTTTTCCTTGTTGGTCACGATTAATTAATATAGCAACAGCCAGACGGATATCGGTAGGAATTTGTTCTGATTGATCAAAATAAATACGAGAAGCTTCTTGTAAATTTGATCCATCTAATGCAACTATCCCTTGATAGGGTTGCATATGGGGACCTTGATCAATTGTGAAAGCTAAAGTGCCTTTTCCTAAAAGTGTTTCTGAAGAGGTTTGACCATTGTCTATGGCTTGTTTAAGCTGTTCTTTATCAAAACGAGCGTATCCACGTAAACTTGAAGGAGGCAAAAAATCGCACACCAACATATTAACTGGTCCATCGGAATGAGTTTGTAAAATAAATTTTCCCGTAAGTTTTAGAGAAGTTCCAAACAGAACCGTTAAAAGTAAAGCTTCTGCTAGAAGATAAGAAACCGGTTCAGGGTATTGATGTCTTGTGAGAATAGAATTTAAAGTTTCCCCAAGTTGTACGGCACGTCCACGGATATCAAGTTCTTCAACTTGAAAGGGAATAACACTATCATCTTCATGCAAGAAGTTGTTGTTGAGAGAGGCTTCATCTTTAGCTTGTTCACTCATAGCTTTGCCTTTTTTATATAATTTGTTGTAGGGAGGCTATTGTGGAGAGAAAAACGCATCTTGTAAACACCAAGAAAGAATTGCTTTTTGAGCATGAAGACGATTTTCAGCCTCATCGAAAACAACGGAGTGCGGTCCATCAATCACAGAATCAACCACTTCTTCACCACGATGAGCAGGAAGACAATGCATAAAAAGAGCATCAGATTTTGCTAATTTCATGAGAGATTCATTGACTTGATAAGGCTGAAAAATAGAATGACTGCGAGCACGAAATTCTTGTCCCATGGAGACCCATGTATCGGTCATAATACAATCAGCATCTTGAGCCGCTTTTTGGGGATCATGGGTTAGCATAAGATGTGCTCCCCGCTCACGTGCCCAATGTACAAATTGTTCCTGTGGTTCACTGCCCTTTGGTGTGGCAATACGCAAATGAAAACCAAAAAGAGCTGCAGCTTCAATTAAGGAATGAAGCACATTATTACCATCCCCCATCCACGCAAATATTTTGCCAGCAATTGGCCCTCTATGTTCCTCATAGGTTAAGATATCTGCTAGAATTTGGCAAGGATGTGTATCATCTGTAAGGGCATTAATGACAGGAATTTGTGCATATTGTGCCAATTCGAGCATACGTTGGTGTTTCGTTGTTCGCAATATCACAATATCCACAAAACGGGATAAAACGCGCGCCGTATCAGCTATGGTTTCACTATGACCAAGTTGCATCTCTGAACCCGTGAGCATGATTGTATCTCCGCCAAGCTGGCGCATACTGATATCGAATGAAATACGGGTTCGTGTGGATGGTTTTTCAAAAATCATCGCAAGTGTTTTACCTATAAAAGGTTTTGAACCTTTTCCTGCTTTAAAAGATGCTTTAAGGATCTTTGCATAATCGATCAGTGCACGTGCTATTGCTGGCGTTAAAATGGATAAGTCCGTGAAATGACGAAGAGCATTTGTCATGTGTGTGATATTTGTCTTTCTTTGTTTACTTGTGAAAGATACGCTATTGCTTTTTCAATACGATGTAAACTTTCATCTATTTCTTCTTCCCTAATGATAAGAGGAGGCAATAAGCGCACAACGTTGTTGTTGGCTGCAACGCTTAAGAGATATTCATTTTCCAAAGCATTAACGACAAGATTTGAAGGTACAATACACTGAATACCCAACATAAGCCCCATCCCCTGAACTGCGCAGATAATATCAGGATAGATATTGAGAATGTGCAAAAGTCCACTTTTTAGTTTATCCCCCATACGCTGAACATGGTTAAGAAAACTTGGCTCTAACAAAACATCAAGAACACTATTTCCTACAGCCATTCCAAGAAGATTTCCTCCAAAGGTTGAGCCATGTGTCCCAAGTGTCATGCTTTTTGCAACTTTATCCGTTGCAAGGCAAGCACCTAATGGAAATCCCCCTCCTAATCCTTTTGCGAGGGTAAGAATATCAGGCGTGATATCACTCCATTCATAAGCAAAAAGCTTTCCTGTTCGTCCTATACCCGTTTGGACTTCATCTAAAATCAATAACAGACCATTATCATCGCATATTTTGCGCAAAAATCTTAAATATTCATGAGGGACCGTTCGTATTCCTCCTTCTCCTTGAATAGGTTCAATAAGAATAGCGGCGGTATTTTTATTAATAGCGTTACGCAAAGCGACTTCATCACAAAAAGGTACTTGAATAAATCCACCAGCTTTAGGTCCAAAGCCTTCAAGATATTTTTCATGCCCAGTCGCAGCAAGTGCAGCAAGTGTACGTCCATGAAATGCCCCTTCAAAAGTAATTATTTCAATGCGTTCTGAATGACCAGCAGCATAGTAATAATGGCGTGCCGTTTTGAATGCGCACTCCAATGCTTCAGTACCTGAATTGCAGAAAAAAACCTTATCCGCAAAACTATTTGCACAAAGCCGCGTGGCAAAAGATGCCTGTTCAGGAGATTGAAAAATATTAGAAATATGCCAAAGTTTTTCAGCTTGTATTTTGAGCGTATCAATCAATTTTGGATGTGAATACCCTAATGCGTTAACAGCAATACCAGATGTGAAATCAAGATAATGTTCTCCTTTATCGGAAATAAGCCATACACCATGCCCTTGTTCAAAATGCAAATTTCGTCTTGCGAAGCATTCATAAAGTGGTTGTATAGAGACGGCATCCATCATAATTCCCTTTATATTTTAGTCTTTTCAATATATATACAAAGCAACACTACAAATAAAACAGCATGGTATATTTCGTTACGGTGCTTTCAACATTTCATTACGATTAGTGATTACACCTATAGAATAGATCATTACACCAATTGAAAAAAAGTCAATGAAGGTTCTACAAATAAGCATTTTGGGAAAAAGCCTTAAACAAAAGTGAAAGTTTAACCTATGATTGATTTGCAAGTTGGGGAAAACATTCTAAATAAACTCTTTAAGAGGTAAAGACTCTTGTCATAGAGTGAGTGCATATTGTAATTTACAATATAATAAGCAAGATGATGTGTTTTGATTTGTAAATCCACAGGTTGGATGATTTTTTTATGCTCACGTAGAGTGTAAAGTTCTTTCATTCAGCGTAATGAAAACATTATTTAAACATTTGAAGATGCAACGGGGGAGAGCATCTTAGTGACGTAATCGGAATGGAGTGCTGGTATGGGTTGGACATGTGAACGCGTTGAGCTTCTTAAAAAGCTTTGGAGTGAAGGGTTAAGTGCAAGTCAAATTGCTGCTCAATTAGGTGGGGTCAGCAGAAATGCAGTCATCGGCAAAGTACATCGATTAAAATTACCAGGACGTGGTAAGACAGCACAAGGAAGCACGCGTGCGCAAAAAACTCCCGTGGGAAGTAGCAGCCCATCATCTCCACGTGTGCGTCGCAACACATCCACGGTATCGCCAATAAACACATCATCTGTAAGTATTGAAGAAACCGCTTTAAAGACAGAATTTGTAGTGGAAAATGTAAAAGAAGTTGATATGTCCACAAAATCCAATGTAGTTGTGCCTATATCACGTCAACTTAATCTTCTACAATTGAGTGAAAATACATGTAGATGGCCGGTTGGCGATCCATTATCAGCAGATTTTCATTTTTGTGGTGCAGATTCTGATGAAAATAGCCCCTATTGTGCCTTTCATGCTAAGCTAGCATTTCAACCAATATCTGAAAGACGTCGGATAAGAGTGTAATATCCTCAATTGAATCTCGTATTCTACGCCTTCTGCGCTTCGCTATTAAATTTTAATTATCGAATTATTATGAGAAAGAAATTTAATGGAGCTTTTAATGAATGAAAAAATTTCTTCATGAAACTATTCAACGAAACTGTATCTTTTGGTGCTATTGCGCAGCTGTGTGTTGTAAAGTTATATTCCTGTTTATTTTCACAATTTTCTTTAATTTAGTTGTACTGCTTTTAACACTATCCATAGCGACATCTTTTGAATAAGCTAGTTTCTCAATTTCTCATGTTTTTATGCTTCGTGTATTTAATAGAGTAATGCTGTGGTTTATAAAAATAATTTATCGCTTTGCAACCTGAATGAGATCCATTTATATCTCTCTCATTTTAAGTCCTCTTATATTGAATCAATCAAAATCTTTTGTTTGGGCGTCACGAGCGAGATGAGAACTGTGGAGAGTTAAAAACACTTAAAGAAAAGCATGCCTCTTATAAATGCTTTCAAGTGCCAAGGACTTAAAGGGTTGTTGCAACATTGGGAGATGGCAAAGTGTATGATGATGCCAGATTGCCCTTTTATTAAGTATAAAGATAGGGGGTGCTTCATGGATTTATCATTATACTCTTCACGGATGCCGTCGCAAAATAGGCTTGGGAGCGTTGAGAGATATTTCTTTAAAACAAGCCTGTGAATACATGCAATTCAATGTCATTCTGTTTTGCGTGAGGGATGTGCCCCGTTAAAGAATGCGATAAACAAAAGCGTGAAGCAATACGTAGAATGTAAAATAATATCTTTATAATTTTTTATAAAAAATTATAAAGAAGGGAATATTGTATTCAAGGCTCTTACGAAATATACAAAAACAATAAATTATAAGTATAAATAAATATAAAATCTAGAGCGACCACAATAACATCACTTTCCTTCTCCCGACACAAAACGGCGCAACCAAACATAAAGCGCACCTTCTCCGCCATGCTGACGCGCTGCTTGCTCAAACGCGTGGACATAATATCGAAAAGCTGGTGTTGATAACCAATACGGAACAAATCTATACAAAGCTCCATCGCTCCCAACGGATCGTCCTTTTCCTGTAATCACAAGGACATAACGCAATCCTCTCTGCTGAGAGGACTGTAGAAATTTTTTTAAGAAAAAATAAGCTTCTTCCTGCATATAACCATGGAGATCAAGACGCGCCTCAAGAGGACAACGACCTTGGGAAATTTTACGATATGCAACATGATCAAAGAAATGAATCTTTTGTGCTTGTGTAACTGACCTCTTTTCTCTTTTAATAATTGTCGAGGGTTGTTGATTTTCCTGAGACAATGAGGAGATTTGAGTTACAGGCTGTTTTTTATCATTAATATTTGCAATAGTTTCTGAAGCAGAAGAGAGCATCTTACCGTGAAGCGGTGTTATCGTACGACAAACCATCTCCCATAAAAGACGATCTTGTGAAGCCAATAAATCTCTTTTTTGTCTCCATTTACTTGAGGACATTTTAATTTCTCATAAATCATTGAATGCTTATGGAAGAAAAACAAAAAGTATTTTAATTTTCATTTTCTGTAGCAAAAAGCTTCCAGTTGGGATCTGACGATAAACTATTGCGAACAAAAGTCCAAATATCCCTGATTTCTACAATAGCATCAGGATCACCGTCTATACGCTCGCCCTGTTCATTATAAGTAACAGAAATCATCTCACTGACAATACGTATTGTTAAAAGTTCATCTTTTTCTTGTATTGCCGCCGCAACAAATTCGGCCTTATTAATTCCAACAAAAGTGAATTCTATTCTTTCTTTATTTTTTTCTCGTTGCTCAATAGCCATACAAAAGCTCTCAAAAACATCCTGACAAAGCAAGCTTTTAAGTTGATTGCGATCACCTTTGGCAAAAGCTGTTACAATCATTTCATACGCAATTTGTGCACCTTTTATAAAAAGTTGAGGAGAAAAATGAGGATCAATTCTATGAAATTCCCGCAAATTTTTATTCAAAACACTCCCCTCCGGTGAAATTTTATCAATTTCACTAAAGTCGTCTTTTTGTGAATTTTTCTGATGAGGGAACGAAACAATATTATCAGCCGTTTCTGCTTCAACTTGTTTTTTAGAACGTCGTGAATAAGGATCAAAGGGTGGCTTTTCAAACCCAATTCGTTTCCCTAATACATTACGGAGTTGCACAAAAATAACAACCATAACAACAAGAGCTATGACAAGTATAACGTCAAATTCCATAGGCGCTATCAATCTCCAAAGCTTAAGTCTCTAATAAACATTGCAGTCAATACCATTTATCAATAAATATGTAAAATAAGGAATCTTATCATTCAAATATTTTTATAGATTTTGTATTTAAACGGAGTTCTCTTAAGAATTTCTCCCCCTACTCATCTAGAAGGAAACTTTCATGTGATAAAACTTTATTCTATAAATCCTCGTTTTTTTGTTGTTATCTTTCTTTGCATTCTTTTAATCGAGATTGCTGGTTTTATCTTTGTTGGTCAAGAAATTGGTATTTTGGCAACCTTGAGCTTGGTTATTCTCACAACCATAGTTGGGGTTGTTTTATTGCGAATTCAAGGGATTAGCCTCTTAAAAAATATACAAAATGAACTTATCCAAGGACGCACATTAGAGAATAATATTATTAATGATGCTTTCATCATGTTTAGTGCAATTTTACTTATTCTTCCCGGCTTTGTAACTGACCTCTTGGGAATATTACTTCTTATTAAACCAATTCGCTCTGTTGCTTGGTATTTCTTTGCATCATTAAAAAACAAAATGAATCCCAATACTAAAAGAAAAAATGACTCTGAAAAAATAATTGATCTAAAAGCAGAAGATTACACAATTCATGATACGACAGAATCTCCATGGCGCAAAAATGATGATAACCATTGAAATACCTAAAAAATCTGTAACAAACTAAAAAAATATTCAAGATAAAGAGCGCATTTCTTGCAACCTTTTGCAAGGCGTGATAACCAATCTGGTCTTTAGATCTAAAATAAATATACATATTATAATGGAAGAGGTTTGTCGTATGGCCGAAGATGAAATGAATAACAGTGGTGGAGAGCCGGTTTTTGCTGTATTAACTCAATATTTAAAAGATTTATCATTCGAAAACCCTGGTGCTCCTCGTTCATTACGTGCACGTGAAAAATCACCACAAATTGATATCAATATTAACGTCAATGCTAACCCAATTGGTGATGACAATTATGATGTCGTTTTGTCTCTCTCCGTCAAAGCCAATGATGAAACTGAAACCTTATTTCATGTAGAACTTATTTACGGTGGTGTTTTCCACCTTAAAAACATTCCACAAGAACATGTTATGCCACTGGTCTTTATTGAATGTCCCCGTCTTTTATTTCCATTTGCTCGCCAAATTATATCTGATGCTACTCAAAGTGGTGGTTTTCCACCTTTGTGGATTGATCCTATTGATTTTGCAGCACTCTTCCAAAAGCGTCTTTCTGAAGAGCAAAAAGACAATCAAATACAGCCCTCTTAAAAAATTTATTTTTTTGCTATCAAAAAGCCCCTTGATATATTATTGGTATATTAGGGGCTTTTTTCCTTTAGACGACTTTTGCGGCATGATAAGCCGCAAGCATTGCAATATTGACAACATCTGTATCGCTCCCACTAAACGGTACAATTTGGACAGATTTTTCCAATCCAATTAAAATAGGACCAATGATAGTTGCTTCACCGAGTTCTTGTAACATTTTGCTTGCAATGGAAGATGCGTGATATCCAGGCATAACCAAAATGTTAGCAGGCTCCGTTAATCCCATAAATGGATATTGCTGCATCAATTTGGAATTGAGCGCCACATCAGCGCTTATTTCTCCATCAAACTCAAAATCAACCTTGCGTTCGTGCAAAATATTAATTGCATCCTGAATTTGCTGCGTCGTCTGCCCTTTCATGTAGCCAAACGTAGAAAATGCTAAAAATGCTACCCGTGGTTGATACCCAAATCCACGTACAAACGAAGCTGTTTGTTCCGCTATATCAGCAAATTCTTCAGCATTAGGATTTTCATAAACAGCTGTATCGGCAATAAACACAGTTCGGCCACGGCAAATGGCCATTGAAATACCAATCAATCGTTCTTTTGGTTTTTCATCAATTGCCCGACGTATATCGATCAACGCTGTTTCATAATTGCGTGTCACCCCTGTAACCATTGCATCAGCATCTCCTAGTGCCACCATACACGCAGCAAAATAATTGCGATCATTATTGATACGACGATGACAGTCACGCAACAGCCAGCCTTGACGCTGCATCTTTTTATAAAGATAATTCGCATAAGCATCTGTACGGCAAGAAAGCTTGGCATTTATAATAGAAATACCTTCACGCTCCAAATCAATTCCAGCGATAACAGCTGCTTCTCTTATTTGCTCTTCCCGACCAACCAAAATCGCTTGTCCTAATTTTTGATGAACATAAGAAACGGCTGCCCGCATAACTTGTTCTTCTTCACCTTCTGCAAAAACAATTTGTTTTGGCGCTTGACGAACGTGGTTATAAACCCCACGCATTATCGAAGAAGTAGGATCACGCCTCGCATTTAAATCACGCTCATAGGCCTCTAAATCATCTATGTTCTTTTGTGCAACACCGCTTTCCATTGCTGCTTTTGCTACCGCTATTGAAACAACTGTGAACAAACGCGGATCAAAAGGAACGGGAATGATATAATTAGGACCAAATTTTAATCGCTTTCCACGATAAGCTTCTGCAACGCTGTCAGGTACTTCCTCATGCGCTAAATCGGCAAGAGCCCTTGCCGCAGCAATCTTCATGTCTTCATTAATAACTGTTGCACGCACATCAAGCGCACCACGAAATATATAAGGAAAACAGAGAACATTATTAATCTGATTTGGATAATCGGAACGCCCTGTTGCAACAATAGCATCATGACGCACTTGCATAACCTCTTCCGGTGTAATTTCTGGATCGGGATTGGCCATAGCAAAAATGATCGGCTGCGGCGCCATGGATTTTACCATTTCAGGGGTAAGAGCACCTTTAGCAGAAACCCCGAAAAATATATCTGCTCCTTCCATTGCTTCCATAAGCGTACGTTTATCCGTTTGAATAGCATGCGCAGATTTCCACTGATTCATTCCCTCTTTACGACCTTCATAGACCACACCCTTTGTATCACATAATATGATATTTTCAGAACGAAAGCCCATTGCTTTAATCAGTTCAATACAAGCAATCCCAGCAGAACCAGCACCATTACAGACTAACCGCGTATTTTGCATATCGCGCCCTGTTAAAGTCAAAGCATTGAGAACACCCGCAGCAACAATAATCGCTGTACCATGTTGATCATCGTGAAAAACAGGAATATTCATCACCTCGCGTAGGCGGCTTTCAATCATAAAGCACTCAGGTGCCTTAATGTCTTCAAGATTGATTCCACCAAAAGAAGGTTCTAAATGACGCACCAAATTGATAAAACTTTCCGTATCATTTATATCAATTTCTAAATCAATGGAATCAATATCCGCAAAACGCTTAAACAGCACTGCTTTGCCTTCCATGACCGGCTTAGAGGCAAGTGCACCTAAATTGCCTAACCCTAAAATAGCGGTTCCATTTGAAATAACAGCAACAAGATTACCTTTTGCTGTATAATCATAAGCTAGCGCTGGATTTTGAGCAATTGCCTTAACTGGAACGGCAACACCTGGTGAATAAGCAAGTGCTAAATCATGCTGTGTTGCCATAGACTTTGTTGCAATAATCTCAAGCTTTCCTGGTCGACCACGACTATGAAAATCTAGAGCTTCTCTTTCGCTCGCACTGTAAACAGTTTGAGACATTTTCTGATCCTGCTCGCTCTTTTTCATCTCACTTTATTTTCTCCAAAAACAGTGTAAATTTTGCTTGATAATGCGTATAGTCATTAAATTTGATTCATATATTAGAAATCGCTATTCTTGCCTTAGCAAATCTGATGATGCGTTGCAATTTAGAGATAAATAGATATTGAAGTAAACAAAAAAGAGTAAAAACTTCACTTAAAGGAAACAGGCCTCGTACAAATGGATAAAAAAAACAATCATAAAAATAATTTAATTCCACAGCCTGCCTCCCCATCTGCTTCCTCTCAAGAACGTCTTACACCTATGATGGAGCAGTACATAGAAATCAAAGCCGTCCATCATGATTCCCTTCTCTTTTACCGAATGGGGGATTTTTATGAATTATTTTTTAATGATGCGATTGAAGCTGCTCAGGCTTTAGGAATCACACTCACAGCACGCGGAAAACATTTAGGACAAGATATTCCTATGTGTGGTGTTCCCGTTCATGCTGCAGATGATTATTTACAAAAACTGATTGCTTGTGGTTACCGAGTTGCTGTTTGTGAACAAATAGAAGATCCTGCTGAAGCAAAAAAACGTGGCTCAAAATCTGTTGTTCGGCGTGATGTTGTTCGTCTTGTAACACCTGGAACAATAACAGAAGAAAAACTCCTTGATCCAACACGCGCAAATTATTTGATGACACTTTCCCGTATAAAAACTAGCGATGGAGAGGAATTTGCTCTTTCTTGGATTGATATCTCAACAGGCATATTTCGTGTAACAGAGAGCCGCCAAGAAAAACTTTTAGCAGATATTATGCGTGTGGATCCACAAGAAATCATTGTTTCTGATTCATTTTTTCATGATAAATCTCACAAGTCACTTTTTAGTGTTCTTGATCGTATCGTTTCACCTCAACCTGCTTGTCTCTTTGATGCACTCACCGCTGAACGCGATATTTGCAATTATTTTAAACTCTCAACTCTTGAAGGCGTTGCCGATTATTCACGCTGTGAACTCTCTGCAATTGTAGCTGCTATTCGTTATATCGAAAAAACACAAATCACGCATCGCCCTCCCCTCATGCAGCCTGAGCGCCAAAATGAAAGTGCAACTCTTTTTATTGATGCTGCAACCAGACTAAGCCTTGAACTTATTCGTACGACATCAGGTCAACGGGATGGAAGTTTATTAAAAGCTATTGATCGCACTGTAACAGGAGGAGGATCACGCCTTCTTATTGACCGCCTTATTGCTCCCCTCACAACTCCTTCAGCTATTGATACGCGTTTGGATTCTATCGATTTTTTTCTACGTAATCCTTCTCTTGCAGAAGCGATAAAGCTTATTTTAAAGGGGGGACCAGATATGCCCCGCGCCGTTTCACGTTTGGCTCTTGGACGAGGAGGTCCCCGTGATATAGCGACAATCCAGCGTGGCTTTGAAATCATTCGTGAATTGCATCAACTTCTTGATAATGAGCTTCTGCCTCAAGAAATAAGTGATGTACAACAGGTGTTCTCAAAATTACCTACAGCGTTATACTTTCATTTAGAACAAGCATTAGCTGATGATCTCCCACTCCTTAAACGTGATGGTGGTTTTATTCGTTCTAATTATCATAAAGAGCTCGATGAAATGCGTGCTTTACGTGATGAATCTCGCCGTGTCATTGCTGAGCTTCAAGCGCAATATGCCCAAGAAACAGATATTAAGACGCTTAAAATAAAGCATAATAATATTCTAGGTTATTTCATTGAAGTAACCAGCACACAAGCATCTTCCCTTACAAATAATCCACAAGCTAAAGCACGTTTTATTCATCGGCAAACAATGGCAAACGCTATGCGTTTTACGACAACAGAGCTCGCTGACCTTGAAAGCCGTATTGCCCATGCTGCCAATCACGCATTGACACTTGAACTAGAGATTTTTGATATTCTCGTTCATGAAATTACCGAACAAGTTGATTTTATTCGTAAAGCCTCTGAAGCACTTGCTATTTTAGATGTCTCTGTCGCTTTAGCATATCTTGCTGAAGAACAAGGATATTGCCGCCCTAAAATTGATCTTTCACTTACCTTTCATATTACAGCAGGACGCCATCCTGTCGTTGAGCAAGCACTCCGCAAACAAGCAGCAGAACCTTTTATTGCCAATAATTGTGATCTCTCTGTGCAAGAAAATCAGCAATATGCAGCAATCTGGCTGTTGACAGGGCCTAATATGGGAGGAAAATCAACTTTTTTGCGGCAAAATGCTCTTATTGCTATTATGGCGCAAATGGGGTCCTTCGTTCCAGCAACTTCAGCACATATTGGTGTCGTTGATCGCCTATTTAGTCGCGTTGGGGCTTCCGATGATCTTGCACGAGGGCGCTCAACCTTTATGATGGAAATGGTTGAAACAGCAACGATTCTCAATCATGCTAGCCACCATTCCCTTGTTATTCTTGATGAAATAGGACGTGGAACATCAACCTTTGATGGACTTTCTATTGCTTGGGCTGCTGTTGAATATCTCCATGAAGTTAACCATTGTCGTGCTATTCTTGCTACCCATTTTCATGAAATGACTGCACTTACCGAAAAACTTGACAGACTGCATAATGTAACCATGAAAGTCAAAAATTGGGATGGTGATGTAGTTTTTCTTCATGAGGTCACACCAGGAGCCGCTGACCGTTCCTATGGTGTACAAGTCGCAAAGCTTGCTGGACTTCCCCCAGCCGTTATTACACGAGCAACAGATGTACTCCATCAATTAGAACAAGGCGAAATGGCTGGAAAAGGACATAAACTCATTGATGATTTACCACTCTTTTCTCTTAAAGCAACATCTCCCGTCAATGAAGCAAAAAACAAACATTGTATACTTCACGAAGCTTTAAAAAATATTCATCCCGATGAACTCTCTCCTAAACAAGCTTTAGAAGCAATTTACCACCTCAAACAGCTTGAAAAGAGTAACCCTTTATAGAAAACAGATGTTATTTTTTATTAAAAAACCTTCTTAATAGGAGATAACGTAACCATTTTTGATATACCACAGCATAAACAGTTATTTATCGTATTCCCATCGCTTTTCTACATAATATATTTTGATAAGTGTAATTGCCTATAGGCAAAACCCTATGCATTATATTTCATATTTCCTTAGATCAATATTGGCCCGTATACACAAAATTGGTCAATATCGACTATTTTTACAAGATAGTCGTTTTTTGTAAAGATTGTCATGAAATCTCCTCCACCTTGCAAATACGCCATATTTAGTGAATTATGCTTTTTCATGATCGATATTATTGTTATCATAGCAACATTTCTAGTTTAAAGCTGTTGGTGTTGAAATACCATCCCATTTTGCATAATAAATTCATGGATAATGGGTCTCGCATTTTCTTCACATTTTAAGTTATAAAGAGCTCTTTTACTGTTTTCATATGAAACATATAATCAGATATATCACAGCTGTACTTTATTTTCATAAACATCCTTCAACTCCTTCCCACACCTTAATGGATAAGGATTTTCATTCGAATCAAGTCTGCAAATAGTCCAGCTTCTAACGGATTTTCCTTGACTTCCTAATCATGTGCTTCTCTTAAACTCAAAGCTTTACAAACAAGTCTAAGAATATTCACCACACACTAAAAACACACTTAATATTTAAGGAAGATGCCGTATATCACAGCTCTAAATGACAGTGTTTTTACGGTACAACAAGATAATGCCACCAGTACAATAAATATCTTTCATAAATTATGAGTAATAAGAAATCATAATCTCATATAAGATTGGAATATGATATGAAAAGTAATTATACTGTATCTGTCTTACATAGCTGCTAAAATAAGCAATCTACCGCAGTTTTTAGTTGTATTGATAGCTTTTTAATCATACTCATCATGACTCGAAATATTCTGATAAGTTCATAAACTCATAAAATAATTAGCTTAGAATATCGTGCAAAAGATGCAAAAAATCAGAGCACTATCTCTATTCAACTCATCAAATATTACGTACTGCACCCTTTGCAGCAGATGTGGTCATCGCTGCATAGGCTTTGAGAGCCTTTGAAACTTTACGCTGACGCTTCTCAATCGGTTGCCAAGCGCCTTTTCCTTTTGCTTCCATCTTAGAACGGCGCTGGTTCATCTCAACGTCATCCACCAACATATGAATTCTACGATTTGGAATATCAATTTCTATGATATCCCCCTCTTCCACCAACGCAATTTCTCCTCCTTCAGCAGCTTCTGGTGAAATATGTCCTATTGAGAGCCCTGAACTTCCACCTGAAAAACGTCCATCTGTAACAAGTGCACAAACCTTGCCTAATCCTTTAGATTTGAGATAACTCGTTGGATAAAGCATTTCTTGCATTCCAGGTCCACCACGTGGGCCTTCATAACGGATTAAAACAATTTCACCTGTTTTAATCTTATCAGTTAATATAGCTGAAACAGCTGAATCTTGGCTTTCAAAAATTCTTGCCGGACCTTTAAAAGTTAAAATTGATTGATCAACGCCTGCTGTTTTTACAATGCAGCCATCTTTTGCAAGATTTCCATAAAGAACTGCCAATCCCCCATCTTGTGAATATGCGTGTTCCCTATCGCGAATCACACCTTTTTCACGATCAAGGTCAAGGGTCTCATAGCGACAAGATTGACTAAAAGCTGTCTGTGTTGGAATACCACCTGGAGCGGCACGATAAAATGCATGAACTGTTGGCTCATTAGTTTGCTTTACATCCCAGCGGTAAAGAGCTTCTTTCATTGTTTTTGCGTGAACCGTATAAGTTGATGTATCAATGAGTCCTGCCGCATCCAGTTCACCTAAAAGCCCCATAATACCACCAGCGCGATGAACATCTTCCATATGTACATTTGCAACAGCAGGAGCAACCTTACATAAAACAGGAACACAACGTGAAAGATGATCAATATCCGTCATGGTAAAATCCACCTCACCTTCTTGCGCTGCAGCTAAAAGATGCAGTACTGTATTGGTTGATCCCCCCATGGCAATATCAACGGTCATTGCATTTTCAAAAGCCTTGCGTGAAGCAATAGAGCGCGGCAAAACTGTTTCATCATCTTCTTCATAATAACGTTTAACCAATGCAACAATCTGTTTTCCAGCTTCTTCAAAAAGCATTCGTCGATCTGCATGTGTTGCTAACATTGATCCATTTCCGGGAAGAGAAAGCCCCAATGCTTCCGTTAAGCAATTCATAGAATTGGCCGTAAACATTCCTGAACAAGAACCACATGTAGGACAAGCAGCACGCTCCATTTCAGCAACTTCTTCTTCTGAATTTTGTTCTGAAGCTGCTGCAACCATGGCATCGACCAAATCAACCGTTAGATCTTGATCCTTCCATTTAATCTTACCTGCTTCCATAGGACCGCCTGAAACAAAGATTGTCGGAATATTCAACCGTAAAGCAGCCATTAACATACCAGGTGTAATTTTGTCACAATTAGAAATACAAACAAGTGCATCTGCACAGTGTGCATTAACCATATACTCTACAGAATCAGCAATGATTTCACGTGAGGGCAACGAATAGAGCATTCCATCGTGCCCCATCGCAATTCCATCATCTACAGCAATGGTATTAAATTCTTTCGCAACACCACCGGCAACTGCTATCTGTTGTGCGACTAATTGCCCAAGATCTTTTAAATGAACATGCCCTGGTACAAATTGTGTAAAAGAATTCGCAATCGCAATAATGGGTTTACCAAAATCAGTATCTTTCATCCCTGTTGCACGCCAAAGTCCGCGGGCTCCTGCCATATTACGCCCGTGGGTTGATATTCTTGAACGGTAAGAAGGCATTATTTTTTTCCCCTCAAATAATTCCATTTTGCTTGTTGTGCTGTAACTTCATTATAAAAACAAGAGCTTTAATATTCAAAAGAGAAAAATACCTTGTACTGCGGCATTTGAAGCACAAAATTAAAAGCTCTGCATAAACTTTTTCATAAAGCCTTTGTTTTTTATTACCTGTTAATCAACATCTAATCCCTGTGCAAGTCCACGTTTGAGACAAATATCAAAACGCTTCAGTATGACACGAACTGTTCCAGATTTTTGTATGCCAGATTTGGTTAGCATATTGCATCTATCTGTTTGCGTAATTTCTGGAATTGGAAAGAATATAAAGAAATCGTGATAAAAATCTATCATCTCCTTATAATTCAGCTTTACACCTTTCAAACGCATTCATAAAAATATCTTTTAAATAATGATGACGCATTATCTCATGCTTTTGTTTTTACACTCTTCAATAGAGCTACTCCCCTCAGGAAGAACAAAACACACCAAACAAAATACACTTGTATAGCCTTTATACTCATTTTAAAGAGACATCTTTCAATGCACTCGAGCCCATTTCACGATAGCGCCTATGAATGGTATAACAGCCCCCGTGAATAATATAAATCTATAAGGGACATCTTCACACTTATGAAGAAGAAAACTGACACCATCATACATTTTTTTATCCCCATATCGTGAACGTCCTTGGTAATTGAGACAATTAAAAAGAGATATTTTTATTCCTTTCTTCAAGTGTTTTTATCCACATGGCTCTCCCTGCTTATGACATCAAGCAAGTGACTTTAATTGTTTCAATATAAGAAGATCTCAAATGAGAGAACCTTATGATATTCGGGACTCTCATTCCAGTTGTAAAAAATTAATTATGAATATAAATCAATACTTAATCTAATTATAACTCACATTACACCCTTTACGAAAAAACAGATAGAATTTATAAAGAGTACAGCTTTTTCTCGTAAGGTAATCTAGTGCAGAGTTACAATTTGTAGTTCATGCTCATTGGCTCCAGCAAGGGCGATAGAACGCTCATCGGATAAAATGATAGGATAACCTGTTTCACCAAAGAGAGCCCATATCGTAATGCCTGGGGTCATTGGTGGAAGATCTGGAAAGTTTTTAGCCAGATCATCTGTACAAACTTTTTTTAAATAGGCAATCTGTCCCGCATCAGAGTAGGATGTGTTCTGAAACGACAAGTTTTGTTTGTGTTCTCCCATTTCACTGTTCCTTTACGCCTTAACTTTTATGACTCACCACTACTGACTTTAATTGGAATCTGTTTTATTTCTTTTTTTAATTTTGGTTGATACAGATTAATTGATAAAAGACCATTTTTCAACTCTGCATTTGTAACATGCATCCCTTCCGCGAGAACAAAGGTTCGCTGGAATTGTCGCGCAGCTATACCGCGATATAAATATTGATGATTTTGGTTGTCTGTTTGTTTACCATGAATAACCAATTGATTATCATCGAGTAAAATATTAAGATGGTTAATCTTAAATCCAGCAACAGCCAAAGTTATCCGGATATGATTTGCATCATCACTTTTATGCAAACGTTCAATATTATAGGCTGGGTAAGCCTCATCAGCTTTACCGATACGTTGCAATATTTTTTCTACGGTTTCAAACCCTAAAAGAAAAGGATTGGAGAAAGGCGTCACATGTGTCATTCATGAGTATCCTCTTTAAAACGGCTTTACTTGACCAAACTCTATAAAAGTGTTCGCTGCACTCCTCTCATATGGCGAGCGTGAATGATAACTTCAAGAGAGAAGATTTAAGAGAGTTCAATGCCTCAAAGTAACATAAAATTATCAAAGGTGCGAAATTTATCTAGTATATTGTATAATAAAGATGAAATTGCGGAAATATTTCGCCGTTTTTCTGTGCAACGCCCAACACCTAAGAGTGATCTTAACTACATAAATACTTTTACACTTTTAGTTGCCGTTGTGCTTTCGGCTCAAGCGACAGATGTAAGCGTTAATAAAGCGACAAAAGAATTATTTTGCCTTGCTGATCAACCGGAAAAAATGGTTGCATTAGGGGAAGAAGAAATAGCAAATCATATCCGTTCAATTGGCCTTTGGCGTGCAAAAGCACGTAATGTTTATGCGCTTTGCAACTGTTTAATTGATTATTATGGCGGTCAAGTACCCGATACGCGTGAAGCACTCATGGCCCTTCCTGGAGTGGGGCGCAAAACGGCTAATGTGGTCTTGAATGTTGCTTTTGGTCAGCCTACATTGGCAGTAGATACACATATTTTTCGCTTAAGCAATCGTCTTGGTTTGGCGCCTGGAAAAACACCAGAAATTGTTGAGAAAAAATTATTAAAGATTATACCGGTTCATTATATTCGCCATGCGCATCATTGGCTGATTTTACATGGTCGCTATATTTGTCAAGCCCGTAAACCACAATGTACGCAATGCATTATTGCCGATTTATGTAAAGCAGCCATCAAAACAAATGCAATTCCAGCACCTTTGGTTGAGCTTCAAGGCAATGGAGCGCCGATTTTTTTGTAATACGGTCTTGCTATTTTGTGTATACTAGCTTATGAAAACGTCTTTAAGAGCCGCCCGGCAGGGCATGCCGTGGCTGTTTAAATGCTTGTTCAAGCGTTGGTCCGCTTGAGTGAATAAAATGTTTGATTGAATAAATTAATGTACGGAGTAGCAAAATGCCCAAGATGAAGACCAAATCATCCGCTAAAAAGCGGTTTAAAATCACTGCGTCAGGCAAAATTAAAGTAGCAGCTGCCGGTAAGCGCCACGGCATGATTAAGCGTTCGAATAAATTTATTCGCGATGCACGTGGAACAATGGTTTTGTGTGAACAAGATGCTAAAAAAGTCATTCAGCATTATTTGCCGAATGGTATTTAAACCTTACGCTTTTGATTTTGAGGAGATTATAATATGGCTCGTGTGAAAAGAGGTGTGACAGCACACGCTAAGCACAAAAAAGTTCTTAAACAGGCTGAAGGTTTTTACGGTCGTCGTAAAAATACCATTCGTGCAGCTAAAGCAGCGGTTGATCGTTCAAAGCAATACGCTTATCGTGACCGCAAAAATAGGAAACGTACTTTCCGTGCTTTGTGGATTCAGAGAATTAATGCGGCTGTTCGCGCAGAAGGTTTAACTTATGGACGTTTTATTGATGGCTTATCAAAAGCCGGTATTGAGGTTGATCGTAAGGTTCTTTCAGATATAGCAATCCATGAGGCAGAAGCATTTTCTGCTTTAGTTGCTTCGGCAAAAAAAGCTTTAGAATATTTAAAAGATACGACACCTAATGCTTTCGAAGGCGCTGTCAAATAAGCCAGTCGTGTTCTCTTAAAGCATTCATTTATTCGAGGTCCCGTGCTGGCTATTGCGAGTGCGGGTTTTTCTTTATTAAAAAATAGGCAAAAATATGAATGATATTGAGCGTCTGGAACAAGAAATTTGTTTAGCCTTAGAGGCAGCAGGTGATGAACAAGCACTTGAAGAAGTGCGTATTGCAGCATTGGGTAAAAAAGGTAGTATCTCTGAAAAATTAAAAGAATTAGGAAAAATGGATGCTGGCGAGCGCCATAAAGTTGGACCAGTTCTTAATGGATTAAAAAATCGCATTTTAGAATTATGGGCACAAAAGCGTGATCTTCTGAAAAGACAGGCAATGGATGCCCGTCTTTCTCGTGAAACAGTTGATGTTACCTTGCCTGTTCGCTCTTCACCTATAGAACGGGGACGCATTCATCCTATTTCACAAGTGATTGAGGAAATTATTGCCATTTATACAAAGTTGGGTTTTTCTCTTGCAGAGGGACCTGATATTGAAACAGATTATTATAATTTTACAGCATTGAATTTTCCTGAAGGGCATCCAGCGCGTGAAATGCATGATACCTTCTTTTTTGATGTTGATAAAATGGGAGAACGAAAATTATTGCGAACCCATACATCACCCGTACAAATTCGCACACTAGAAAAACAAAAAGCACCGATACGAATCATTATTCCTGGAAAAACTTACCGCATGGATTCGGATGCAACACATTCTCCCATGTTCCATCAGGTCGAGGGTCTTGTCATTGATAAAACCTCCACCATTGCACATATGATGTGGCTGCATGAAACTTTTTGTAAAGCATTTTTTGAAGTTCCCTCTGTAAAAATGCGTTTTCGTCCCTCTTTTTTCCCTTTTACCGAACCATCTATGGAGGTAGATATTCAATGTGATCGTTCTGGTTCAGAAGTAAAGTTCGGAGAAGGGCAGGATTGGTTGGAAATTTTAGGATGCGGAATGGTGCATCCCCAGGTGTTGAAAAATGTTGGTTTAGATCCAGATGAATATCAAGGTTTTGCATGGGGCATGGGCATTGATCGTATTGCCATGTTGAAATACGGTATGCCTGATTTGCGGGCTTTTTTTGATGCTGACCTGCGTTGGTTAGACCATTATGGCTTTCGTTGCTTTGATATGCCTGCTTTTTTTCCTAATAGAAATGTGTGATCTTAGTCATCGCTTTCATGTGAGGTTTTAAAATGAAGTTTACATTGTCCTGGTTAAAAGATCACTTAGAAACAAATGCATCTTTGAATGAAATTTGTGAAAAATTAACCGCTATAGGTCTTGAGGTTGATTACGTTGATGATCGGTCTTCTTTAAAAGGTTTTGTGATTGCAAAAGTTTTAACAGCAATAAAGCATCCTGATGCAGATAAACTTCAAATTTTATCAGTCGATACAGGGACTTCCACACCTGTTCAAGTTGTCTGTGGAGCACCAAATGCACGCGCAGGTCTTGTTGGTGTTCTGGCACTACCAGGCACTTATATTCCAGGACTTGATGTAACATTATCTGTAGGAAAAATCCGAGGTGTTGAAAGTTTTGGGATGATGTGTTCACAAGCGGAGCTTGAATTATCAAATGAGCATGATGGGATTATTGAACTTCCAGAAGATGCACCTATTGGAGGTTCATTTGCAGCTTATGCTGGTTTAGATGATCCGGTTATTGATATTGGTTTGACCCCTAATCGTTCCGATTGCACAGGTGTTCGTGGTATTGCACGTGATCTTGCTGCCGCTGGAATGGGAAAATTAAAAGAATTATCCTTGTCAAAATTTGATCCTTCCTTTGAAACACCTCTCGATGTTTCATTAGATTTTTCGCAAGATTCATCATTATGTTTAGGTTTTGCTTGGCGTGAAGTGCGCAATGTTCAAAATGGTGCATCACCACAGTGGATGCAACAGCGTTTGAATGCAATTGGTCTGAGACCGATTAATGCGCTTGTTGATATGACCAATTACATCAGTTTTGACCTTGGTCGTCCGCTCCATGTTTTTGATGCAGATAAAATTAAAGGTAATTTGTGTGTACGTTGCGCGCGTGAAGGAGAGCAGCTTCAAGCACTGAACGGAAAAATCTATCATCTGGGCCCTAAGAATTGTGTCATTGCAGATGACGAGGGGGTTGTTTCGATTGCCGGTATCATGGGCGGTGAAAGAACGAGTTGTGATGAAACAACACATCGCATTATTATTGAATCGGCGCTTTGGGATGCGCGAAGCATTGCACAAACAGGAAGAGCATTAGGTCTTATTAGTGATGCACGTTATCGATTTGAACGAGGTGTTGACCCGGCTTTTATAGAAACAGGACTTGAGATTGCAACAGAATTGGTCTTACGTCTTTGTGGTGGTGAAGTATCTAAAAAGAAGATCGTTGGCTATCAGCAACAAGAAATCAAACAGATCGCTTTTCCTTTTTCTGAAATTAAACGTTTAACAAATTTGGAAATAGAACCTGAAAAAGTCATCTCTATTTTAACAAAACTTGGATTTTTTGTTGAAGGAAAAGGAGAAGTCGTTACGGTAAAAGTACCATCATGGCGCCCTGATATTATGGGTAAAGCCGATTTGGTGGAAGAGGTTATGAGAATTTATGGGTTAGATGAAATTAAACCTATTCCTTTGGAAAACTTTGCAGAAGGAAAAGATCAAATTTTAACATGCGCACAAATTCGTTCACGTGCTACACGTTTGGCTCTAGTGCAACGTGGTATGAAAGAAGCGGTGACATGGTCTTTTATTTCTGAAAATCAAGCTCTTGCTTTTGGAGGAGGTCAAGAAGAGCTTAAATTAGTTAATCCTATTGCTGCTGATATGTCAATGATGCGTCCTTCCCTTTTACCTGGCTTGATTATGGCGGCACAAAGAAATGCTGATCGTGGTTTTTCCGATCTTGCTTTGTTTGAAGTTTCAAGTATTTATGAGGGCGACACCCCTGATAAACAACACCGTGTTGTTAGTGGAATTCGTCGCGGAACAGAGCAATTTAAAGGGGCTGGGCGTTTTTGGAATGGAAATGCAACCGTCGTTGATGTTTTTGATGCCAAAGCAGATGCTTTAGCTATTTTAGAAGCATGCGATATGGATGTTGGGAAAGTGCAGATTGAAGTTGGAGCACCGGATTGGTATCATCCTGGTCGTTCAGGTGTCATAAAACTTGGATCAAAGATTATTCTTGGTTTTTTTGGTGTTTTTCATCCTGCTACATTAGAAAAGTTAGATGTCAGTGGCCCTTTATGCGGCTTTGAAATTTTTCTAGATCGAATTCCAGAATCAAAGAAAAAAACGACCAAAAGCCGTCCTCCTTTGAAACTCTCACCTTTTCAAATGGTGCGGCGTGATTTTGCCTTTATAGCGGATAAAACTGTTGCCTCTTCTCTTATTATTCGGGCGGCAAGTGGAGCCGATAAAAAACTTATTCATTCAGTGCAGGTTTTTGATATTTTTGAAGATTTAAGCTTTGGTGAAGATAAAAAATCTGTTGCAATTGAAGTAACTATTCAGCCCATAGAACGGACTTTAACAGATGAAGATTTAGAAAAGCTTGCCTCAAAGATCGTGGATAATGTTACCAAAATGACAGGTGCATATTTACGCTACTGAGTATTCTCATTTTTTATGAGATATTTTACATGAAGTGGGAGCTTGTTTGAGTACTCCCTTTTTGTTTAGCACTCAAGAGCTATAGAACTTCTTGAAAGGGGACCTCCTTACCAAAACAAGCTGCTTAAATCATCAATTTTTTCAATATGAAAAAACTGTTTTTAAACATCTTGAAAAGTTATTTTTTCTCTTAATCCTTCATTGCAAATGTAAAAGATAACTGCTATTGCTAAATGATAATGCAAATTATTTGCAATAAAAAGAAGGCATATAAAGGAAAGAGAGAATCAATGAACGTAAGAACGTTTTTCACCATAGTTTTTGGAAGTGTTATTTTTTTTACACCCAATTTTGCTTTGTGTGCTGGTAAATTTAAAGCTGTTACGACATTCACTATCATTGCTGATATGGCACGCAATGTAGCAGGTGATGCCGCTGATGTTGAATCCATTACAAAACCAGGTGCGGAAATTCATGAATACCAACCCACCCCACGCGATCTTATGCGTGCTCAGGGAGCTAACCTTGTATTGTGGAATGGTTTAGAGTTAGAGCTTTGGTTTGAAAAGTTTTTTCAAAATATCAAGGATGTTCCAAGTGTTGTTGTTTCAAAAGGTATTGTACCCATTAAAATTGGTGAGGGCCCCTTTAGCGGTAAACCCAATCCTCATGCGTGGATGTCACCGACCTCTGCTTTGATTTACGTTGATAATATTCGCGATGCTTTTGTAAAATATGATCCTGAACATGCTGAAATTTATAAACAGAATGCTGAAATTTATAAACAGAAAATTCGTGCAACGATTGATCCAATTAGGGCTGAATTAGAAGCTGTACCGCAAGATAAACGTTGGCTTGTGACCAGTGAGGGGGCTTTTAGCTATTTGGCGCGTGATTTTGATCTAAAAGAACTTTATTTATGGCCCATCAATGCTGACCAACAAGGAACACCACAGCAGGTCAAGCATGTTATTGATATGGTTCGCAAATACAATATTCATGCAGTTTTTTCTGAAAGCACTATTTCCCCTGCGCCTGCTAAGCAGGTTGCCAGAGAAACAGGAGCTAAATACGGTGGTGTTCTTTATGTTGATTCTTTAAGTGAGAAAAATGGTGAGGTACCCACTTATATTGATTTATTACGTGTCACGAGTGGGCGTATTAGCAATGCTTTAGTAGAGGGAGTAAAAAACCAATGACGGAATATGGAATTTTTGCCCAAGGAGTAACGGTAACATATCGTAATGGACATACAGCTTTACGCGAAGTGAATTTTGAAAGTCCAAAGGGTTCTATTACGGCATTGGTTGGTGTTAATGGATCCGGTAAGTCAACGTTATTTAAAGCGATTATGGGGTTTGTACGCCCCTCAAAGGGAAAAATTCGCATGTTTGATTTGCCCGTTGATGTAGCTTTGAAAAAAAATCTTATTGCTTATGTTCCTCAAAGTGAAGATGTTGATTGGAATTTTCCTGTCTTGGTTGAAGATGTTGTATTGATGGGGCGGTACGGTCATATGAATTTCTTTCGCTATGCCCGTACACAAGATTATGAAGCCGTTCGTATTGCCTTAGAACGTGTTGATATGCTGGCTTTTGCCAAGCGCCAAATTGGAGAACTTTCTGGTGGACAGAAAAAGCGTGTTTTTCTAGCGCGCGCTCTTGCACAGAAAGCAAAAGCTATTTTATTAGATGAGCCGTTTACAGGGGTTGACGTTACAACAGAAGATAAAATCATTGCTTTGCTACAAGATCTTCGTAAAGAAGGAGCAGTGATCTTGGTTTCAACTCACAATTTGGGTTCTGTTCGCGAATTTTGTGATCATACAGTTTTAATAAAAGGTACTGTTTTAGCTTCTGGGTTAACAGAAAAAATCTTTACAAAGGAAAATCTGGAGAAAACTTTTGGAGGGTCTTTGCATCACCATATTTTTGATCTTCAAACCACAAAAAAAAATGATGTTTTCATGGGAAGAAAGCAGTCTGCAGTTTGTGAAGATATTGAAAGAGTGGAGCACGTTGCATGATTTCTTGGTTGCTTGAGCCACTGAGCTATCAATATATGGTGAATGCAATGTGGGTTTCTGGGTTAGTTGGGTGTGTTTGTGCCTTTCTTTCAGCTTTTTTGATGTTAAAAGGTTGGTCATTGATTGGTGATGCACTTTCCCATTCGATTGTTCCTGGTGTAGCAGGAGCTTACCTTTTAGGGTTACCTTTTTCACTCGGCGCTTTTTTTTCTGGTGGTCTTGCAGCAGCAGCAATGCTCTTTTTTAACCATCGGACAAAGCTTAAAGAAGATACCATTATTGGGCTCATTTTTTCTTCCTTTTTTGCCTTTGGGTTGTTTCTCAAATCATTAAAACCAATGGCCGTTAATATTGATACGATTGTTTTGGGAAATATTTTAGCAGTGAGTTCAACAGATATTCTACAATTGGCTTTTATCGGCTTTGTTTCGTTGCTTATATTGCTTTTGAAATGGAAAGATCTTCTTGTTTCGTTATTTGATGAAACGCATGCGCATGCCATTGGATTAAACGTAAAATTTTTAAAGATTCTCTTTTTCACATTGCTTGCCGCTTGTACCGTTGCTGCGATGCAAACCGTTGGAGCGTTCTTAGTCATTTGTCTTGTTGTGACACCTGGGGCAACGGCCTATCTTTTAAGTGATCGTTTCGTAAACATCTTGGTTATTGCAGTTGTAATTGGAACCTTCACAAGTGTCTTGGGTGTTTATGTGAGTTATTTTTTGAATGCACAAACGGGGGGGGTTGTAGTGCTTTTTCAAGCATCTTTATTTGTTTTGGCTTTTATTTTTGCTCCTAAACATGGGTTTATTGCTGCGCGCTTACGCATAAATGCGGCAAAAAAGGGTGTAATATTATCATGATCGATCAATTACTGCTTCCGTTTCAGTTTTCTTTTATGCTTAAGGGTATGCTTATTGTCATGATTCTTTCTATTCCCATGGCGATGCTTTCCTGTTTTCTTATTTTGAAAGGATGGGCGCTGTTAGGCGATGCCATTTCTCATGCAGTTTTTCCAGGTGTTGTTGTTGGTTATATGACAACACCATGGGTAATCGCATTTTTAACTTCTTTGCCATTTGCTTGGTTTCAGCATATGCGTCCAGAGAATATTACAATGACTTTGATTACTTGCGGTGCTTTTGTTGCAGGAATGGTGTGTGCACTATTAACGGGTTTTTTAGGGAGCAATAGCCGTATCAAACAGGACACGGTGATGGGTGTGGTCTTTTCTTCAATGTTTGGTTTGGGGCTTGTTTTAGCCACGTCTATTTATAGTAGCTTAGATTTGAATCATATTCTATTTGGTAATCTCTTGGGTGTTAACTGGCTTGATATAACGCAGACGGCAATCATTTCCGCTGTTGTCACTTTTATTTTAGCAGCAAAATGGCGCGACTTTATGCTGTATATTTTTGACACAGTTCAAGGACATGCAATGGGGTTACCAATATCTCTACTCCACTATACCCTGTTAACGATGATTTCTCTTACAATTGTTGCAGCTTTGAAAGCTGTAGGGATCGTACTCGTTATTTCTTTACTGATAGCACCAGGAGCAATTGCCTATCTTGTCACAAAGCGGTTTTCTTTTATGTTAATGATCGCGATACTTGTTGCAGCTTTTTCTGGTTTTTTAGGGATTTATCTCAGCTTATTTATCGGCTCTGATTCTGCTTCCACAATTGTGTTGATCTTGACGTTGATTTTTATGGCTATTTTCATGATGATTTTCTTTCGTCGAAACACAGTTCAAGAGACTTGAAAGTGTTAAAATTCATGCATATCAGCCATGCATTTTTATATATTGTTTCTCATTTTTATTTTAATTAGAGTTTGGGGTGCTAGGTTATTTTTCCTCCTAATATCTAGCAGGTGAATGCAGTAAATTTTCTCCCCCCCAACACTGCATTCTTAATTAAGAGGCTGCATTGATTTCTTCTGCAGCCTTTTTATTTTTTTGTTTTTCTAAAATCTCTCCTCTTTTCTTGAAATCATTTAAAATGATTATAATATTGTGTAAGCTATTCGGTATTTTCAAGGAACTTATAACAGCAAAGACACTTACGCATGAAGGGGTAGAGCGTAATTGTGCACTCAGACATGTAAACAGAAAAAAACAGATACAATGTTTTTGTATAGGGTTTTGCGTAGAGGAAAATAGTACGAGAAAATGAAAAAAGATTTGAAGATATCGCACCCTTTACGTATCTGCTATTATATAGCAGGGTGGGCGATGGTTATATTAGGTATTATCGGTGTCGTATTACCTATTATGCCAACTGTGCCTTTTTTATTGGTTGCCTCATGGTGTTTTACGCGTTCTTCTCCACGTTTTCATCAATGGTTGAATAATCATCGTATTTTTGGTCCCCCTATTAAGCGATGGGAAGAAAAAAAAGCAATCTCTCCATTCGTTAAAGTTTTTGCAATGATGAGTATGACAGGAGGATTTTTATCCTTTTTTGTAATGCTACACCCTCCTTTGTGGATTTCTTTACTTGTTGCGGTTATATTATTGCTGATTGCCATTTATATTGTAACACGTCCATCTTCCTAATGATAAAAAAGGCTTTATGGGATACTCTTTTTAGCTTCAACTTATTTGTAAAAACTATGAGAACTTTTAAGTTTTGAATATAAGCTCTCCATTTCCAAAATGCATATGAAATAGCAAGCTTTTTGAACGCAATTAATTAATAATATGTTTGTGAAATAATTTTTATGAACACTCAAAATGTTCTCACTTGGTAAACAATGATAAATCACATTCATGGAAGAGAGTCATTATTTTTGTAAAGCATGTTTGTATGAATCTCTACATATACATCATTAAAAAGTCATTGATATGATAGTCATTTCTTTCTAAAAGACATTTCGTTTGTTTTCATATCTCTTAATGAGGATATAATACAAAGCTTACTAAACACCATCATTTTTATACTTATACAGTTAAGAAGCCGGTCTATTATATCAATCTTTAATGTTACATCTGTTATTAACTTAAGAATAATTCATAAGAAACAACAGAGTTTTTCAAATGGTTTTATATATACACGCATTCTTATTATAATATGCGAATAAATAATTTCTCTGTCTTTGTATAAAGCTTATTCGAAATAAAAATATTATTGCATTCTCTGTTTTTAATAAAGTCATGCCCCTCACGTAAAACAAAAGGTCTCCCAAATCATGTTATTTACACATTTATTTTAATGAAACATCTCCCAACACTTTACTCATTTCATAATAGCAGACCATACATGGATAAAGTAAAATCTCATTGTAACGTGTATAAAATCTATTTGAGCACCATCATCCTTGCCTTTCAAAATGCACACCAATAGTCACCATGCTATTTGTCATCCTCCAATGTTGCCTTAGTAATTCCTAATGCTACAATTATAGCTTGTCATCTGGTTTTGTATATTTTGACACTAGATTTTGTACCAATTTATTTTTTCAAAGAGTTTAAAGATGTTCTCAAAGGGTTTTGAAAGCCTTTTCTCATTTTTACTTATGGAAACGCACTTTTTTCTGATTTTCGGTAATTTTTGCAATTTTAGGTGTCAAAATCTATTTTGATAAAACGCGCATTGAATGGTCAAAATTGTACATAAAAACAACAAATTACCACGTATTCCTACTTAATCCAACCTCTTCCCACTTAGTATAAAACCTACTGTCAAACTACAACAATAACCCTTAGAACTTGAAAACCTTCATACATGCAAGGAGATGAGTGTGCTTGATTTAACAGGGTTAAAATGAGAAAATCTCCTTGGCTAAACTTCCTTGGCCCGTTAAGTATTTTTTTAATGCGTCGTAAATATTTTTAAGTCTTATCTATCGCGCCTTATGTAAGTGAAGCGTATGCGTGGTAGGCCAAGTAGAATCTGCTCAAAAACAGCCGAACTGTTTACAGACCAGCAAAGGTTAAGAATCCTCGTCCTTAGGGTAGGACAAAAATCAATCTTATAAACAATATGATGGATCAATATACTTGTTTTAAAGAACCGGAAACTATGTCTTTATAGGTCTAGCAATTCGTTTTTTATTACCAAAAAAATTGAGATAACGTTGTACTTCTTTTGAATCACCGATCGTTTTTTCAGGATTATCTGAAAGTTTTACGGCTGGTCGACCATTGGCATAGGTCACCTTACAAACAAGGGAAAGAGCATCAAGAGTTTCGATTTCCTGAGGTGCACAGCCTGTAAAATCATTGGTAAGATCCGTGCCCCATCCAAAACTCATGCGCACTTTACCATGGAAATGATGATAGGTTTTTTCAATTGTATTGACATCAAGAGCATCAGAAAAAATTAAAAGTTTTTTGCGTGGATCTTTTCCTTTTTCTTTCCACCATTGAATAATACGTTCACCACCTTCAATAGGAGGCGCACTATCGGGTCTGAAACCCGTCCAATCAGCGACCCAATCTGGTGCATTGCGTAAAAATTCTTCTGTACCAAAGGTATCAGGTAATACAATGAGAAGATTTCCACCATAATAACGATTCCAATCTTGCAAGACTTGATACGGAGCTCTGCGTAATTCATCATCATTGTTGCTGAGAGCCGCAATAACCATAGGCAATTCGTGTGCATTGGTTCCAAGAGCTTCTAAATCCGTATCCATGGCAAGAAGAACATTAGAAGTTCCAGTAAAAGAATGACCAATGCCTTCTTTTAATGCTTCCACACACCAGCGCTGCCATAAAAAAGAATGGCGACGCCTTGTCCCAAAGTCAGATATTTTAATATCAGGCAATTTTTTGAGACGTTCAACTTTACTCCACATTTTTGCTTTAGCACGCGCATAAAGTACATCAAGAGCAAAACGATCTAGTTTTTTGAGAGCAGCACGTGAACGTAATTCACTAATAATAGCAAGAGCAGGAATTTCCCACATGGAACTATGGGCCCAGGGTCCATGAAAATGAAGGATATATTGGCCATCTTTGCGGGTGAGTTCATATTCTGGAAGTTGAAAATTCTCAAGCCACTGAAGAAAATCCGGTTCAAAAATTTGTTTGCGTCCATAAAATGTATTACCAGCAAGCCAAATCATTTCTTTTTTTGTAAAGCGCAAACTAAGAGCATGATCAAGTTGGGCACGCAATTCACTCTCATCAATATCGTCGGCAAGACGTATTGTTTTAGAGCGATTTATGAGGGAAAAAGTAACATTAACATTAGGATATAACCCCCAAATCATCTGCACCATTAGAAGCTTATAAAAATCCGTATCAAGAAGTGACCGAATAATGGGATCAAGTTTCCAAGTGTGATTGTAAACACGTCTAGCAATATCCGGATGATTCATAACCTTTTTCTTTCATTTTCATAAAATCTAAAATATTATGCACCAACACGGCTAATATAGGCGGTGCAATATAACAACTCTACAGTTTTGGACAAGAATAAAAAGTCTGCTCTCTTTTTTCATCTTTAATCTTTAAGATTTGACAATACGTATAATTTCATGCTGACCTGTTTTTTGTAACTTTATCCCTATATGAACTTCGGTATATTCTTTGCTATTAATATAGAGCATATTTTTAGGTCCCCATTTTACTTTAATGCAATAAACGGCATCATAAAACTTCATTGTTGCTTCATATTTTGGCCAAATAGAGGGTAAATGTGGCTGCAAAAACAATAGGTCTCCCTGACGCTGTATTCCAAGAATAGCTTGTGTTGCGGCGCGATAAAACCAACCGGCTGAACCTGTATACCAAGTCCAACCGCCTTGACCACATCGTGGTTCAACAGCATAAATATCTGCGACCATTACATAAGGTTCAACACGATAAATTTCAGGATCTTGTCCATGGGTAATTGGGTTTATCATAGAAAATAAAGCATAAGCTTTATCGTTTTGTTCCATTTCAGCCAACGCAAAAATACTCCAAATGGCACCATGCGTATATTGACCACCATTTTCTCGAATTCCTGGAGGATAACCTTTTATATAACCAGGCTCGAGCGTACTTTTATCAAAAGGCGGCCAAAAAAGGCGAATGAGTCCGCCTTTTTTATCATAGAGATGTTCCAACATTGATGTCATTGCTTGTTTTTGACGTTCAGGCGATGCCATTTGAGAAATGATAGCCCAAGATTGAGCAATGGTATCAATTTGACATTCATCATTGATTTTAGAGCCAAGAGGTGTTCCATCATCAAAATAACCACGTCGATACCAAGCACCATCCCAACCATTTTTCTCTAGGCATTTTGTTAAATGTTCAAGGTACGTACTCCATATTTGCATATGGCTATTGTCACCACGTTTTTTGGCTAAAGAGATAAATGCTTGTAATGTGTACCCAAGAAACCATCCTAACCAAATGCTTTCGCCTTTTCCTTCCACACCGACCAAATTCATGCCATCATTCCAATCCCCACCTAAAATAAGAGGGAGACCATGTGGTCCGCAGCGTTTAATGGCAAGGTCTAAAGCTAAAACACAATGTTCATAAACTGTTGCAACCTTTGGGGATTGGGTGGGTTGAAAATAAGCATCCTGTTGCCCACTTTTGAGAACATCACCTTCAATAAAAGGAATGAGCGTATCAAGAAAAGCGTCATCACCAGTGGTAGTGACATAAAGAGCTGTTGCATATGCAAGCCAAACGATATCATCAGAAATGTATGTACGAACACCAGCATTTGTGTCAGGCAACCACCAATGTTGCACATCACCTTCAAGAAATTGGTGCGCTGCTGCATTTAACAATTGTTCACGTGCTAATTGTGGTTCCAGCAATAACAAAGACAAGCTATCTTGTAACTGGTCACGAAAACCAAATGCACCACTCGCTTGGTAAAAGCCTGCGCGTGCCATGATGCGGCATGCGTAGATTTGATAAGGAAGCCAATGGTTGACCATAAGATTAAAAGAAGCATCAGGTGTTTTGACTTGGAAAGGAGAAACAAAATCACTCCATTGCTGTTTTTGTTTTGTGAGCTGAATTTCAAAATCACTTGCACGTACTTGATTGAGTAATTTTTCAGCTTCTTGCCTATTTTCAGCACTGCCAAGATAGAAGATGATTTCTTTTGTTTGCCCTGGTTGAAGATCAATATCATAGGCGAATGCTGAACAAGGATCACATCCTGCTTCAATGGTATTTGAAAGAGCAGCGGCTTTACGGATCGCATTTGGACGTGTTACGGTTCCCGTTGCACCAATAAATTCAGCGCGATTGGTCGTCGTGCTGGTTGGCATTTCGGATGCTGATAAAAATGTAACTTGTTGAGATTTCTCGATGTGATAGGGATTTTGAATAAAATGTGCACCCCATCTGGTCTCATAAGAGGAAACAATAAAGGGGGCATATTTTGTACGGACATTTCCCAAAACCCATTCAACATAATTATAAAGGCGTAAACTGCGTGGTTTTTTCCCTTCATTCGTAAGGATAAGACGTGAAAAGCGAATAGGTTTTTCGGGATCAAGTGTATGAGTCAGTTCTAATGCGATTTCTGAATGTGTTGATTTAAAAGTTGAGAATCCAAACCCATGACACGCCTCATAGACAATATTTTCGTCACATTCAACAGTAGAAACGGGTGAGAAACGTTTTAAAGACTGGCGATCAACCAGATAAAGAGCTTCTCCTGGTCGGTTAGACGTTGGATCATTCGCCCAAGGAGTTAGTTGATAATCTCGGCTATTGTTAGCCCAAGTAAAAATTGCACCTTCAGCAGAGACATGAAAACCAAATCTGTGATTAGCAATGACATTAATCCACGGATGCGGTGTAGTGGTACGTCCATGAAGACGTATTACATAATGATTGTGCTGATTAAAACCACCGTAACCATTCCAATACCTTAGATCTTCTCCATTTGGGAGAAAAGAGGATGGTTTTTGTTGGCTAATAAGACCAATGGAAGAAAAAAGATTTTGTTCAGTTTGTGTTGTAAATTGCTGTCCTTCGTTATATCTTGGCAAGTCTAATTGATCATAAGGTTCTTGATAATTTTTACGAACTGTGAGATTAAAATCATTCTCATCAAGTCGTTTAAGTTGTTCAGATAAAGAGCCATTTTGGGCATCAAGAACGATACGCGCTGATGCAAGAAGCGTTTTAAAACTCTGTTCACTCATTTGATCGCGTCGAAGCATGAAAATATGTTGGCGTTCATCTGCTTTTTGCGTGTGGTGATAATAAGATTCACAGACCCACTCAAGAGCGCGTTGTGTACTTTGTATATAAGAAAATGTTTGTTCATTAAGAATGACCAAATCAACAATGAGTCCACGCATACGCCAATATTCATGTGCTTTAAGGAGCTCGCGCAGTACAGTTATATTTCCCTCGTTATTTAATCTAAGAAGACAGAGTGGATTGTCTCCTGAGATAGACATGGGCCAAAGATTAGACTGTTTTCCTAGCGTTTTTGCTAATATTTCAGAAGGAAGACGCCACGTTCTTTCTGGATAAATAAGCGGTGTTGCATATTTTTGATAGACAATAGCTTCTTTAAGCTGGGTTCCGCTCTGATACAGTGCGACTTGTGAGCGCGTCCATGCCATTGAAAGTTCTTTTTGAAACATATCAGGTTGTCGATAATGTTTAATATGATTATTTAGCGCTTCTTTTGTATGAGCAGCAAAAGTCCAAAAAATAAGTTCTGCTTTTTCATGGGCTGAAATTTTTATACGGCATCGCAATGACATAACAGGGTCAAGAACACAACCTTGACTGTTACTGAAACGAGCATTTTGGTCAAATGCAGCGGGTCGATGAATGGATCGCCCCCGACCAATAAACAGAGAGCGATCTGTTTCAGCTTCTGTCTCTTGGAGAATATCTGTTGTACTAGAAACAAAATGGGTAACATAGATTTCAGGATCACTAGGCGAGCGTTTGCGCCTTTTGGCAAAAATTGTTTTACCTTCTTCAGTAATTTCTGTCTCTATAAACATACGGGAAAAAACAGGATGAACTTGGTCTGTATCCATCGTGGCAAGCGCTAATTCACCATAAGAAGTCACTTCAATGAGTCGGTCTTTATTTGTCGTATTCATCAGTTGAATACGTCTCCCTTCGCCACATCCTTCAGATGTAATAAGACATTCAAGTGTTGATTTAATACCATCAACCATTTTTGTATATTCAGCCTTTTCATCTGTAAAAATGCTGACAGCTTCTTCTTCAATAACACGTGTTGGCTCACCAGTAACAGACCACCACCGTCCACTATGCGTATCACGTAAGAAGAATAAAGTACCTTGTTGATCTTCTGTTGCATCAGGAATAAAGCGCGTAATCGCATAATCGTGCCAACGGCTGTAACCAGAACCGTTCGCTGTTAACATGGTAGAATAAAAGCCATTAGACAAAAGTAAAGTTGCTCGTGGTTTGAGTAACGGGTTTGTAATAATGCGCAAAGGGGCTGCGTCAAATGCTTGAGACTTATTGCGCATACGATTAACAGCTTTGGTATGAATAATAGGAATGAGATGAGGCGCTCTTTCCTGTAAGAGCAATTGTGTTGCTTCAATAACGGGATCACGGTGAAAACGATCACGCATTCGCCCTTGAAAAATAACATTGTTAAGAGCAAGGATAGACATGCCATGATGGTGCGCATAATAATTGCGTATAATGGCGTATTTTTCCCCTGTTTTCACGCGTGTTGGAGTAAAATCAACAGAGTCATAATAACCATATGTTCCTAAAGCTCCAAGATCACGGAGTCGTTTTAAATTAGCGACAGCGCAAGCAGGAGCATATTGTGCCGCTAGAAGGCTGGCATAGGGAGCAATGACAGCATTGCGTGAAAGACCACGTTGGAGTCCGAGGTTTGGAATACCAAAATGAGCGTATTGGTAATTCATTAAATGATCGCGAGCATTAAATGCGGCTTCTGAAATACCCCATGGCAATTCCCGTTTATGGGCATATTGTATTTGACAACGAATAATCAATCGATTTGTTTGATCTAGGAGAGATCCTAAAGGTTCATGCATTACGAGAGATGGCATAAGATATTCGAACATTGATCCAGACCATGATAGGAGTGCACCTTTCCCACCTATGGGTACGAGAAGTCGACCAAGACGAAACCAATGTTTAAGTTTTATATCTCCTTTTGCGATGGCAAAAAAGCTTGCAAGACGTGCTTCTGAAGCAAGCAGGTCATAACAATTTTCATCGAGTTTGTTTTCTTGAACACGATATCCAATGGATAAGAGATGCCGTTTAGGCTGTTCTAAAAAGTCAAATTTCATATCAAAGGCTATTTGCCTTGCCATTATAGCCAGCCTGTTTAGTTTTTTACGTAATTTTTCAGTATCACAATGAGCAGTCGCATCATTATGATGAGCGTTACAGGTGTCGATAAGGCATTTAGCCCAAGAAAGCGCACGAGCAGATTCTATCGTTTGAATTTTGTGGTCAAGTTCACCGACTAAGTGCACAATATCATGGGCTGCAAGTGAAAGATCTATGATGTGAGAAGGAATCGTATTTTCTTGTTCTATAAAAGTGAAGATAGAATCATGAAAACGAGTGATGTTTTCTTCGATTTTTTGGCGTAAAGAGCGTAAACTGGGTTGATGATCTGGAATTTCTCTGACAGTTTCTTCAAGAATAGCAAGAACATCCGATAAGCCTTCTCGATCACTTTGAAAAAAAACATGAGGTTTTTCAGCCCATTCACTTAAGGCAGAAGAGAGTGTTACCAAATGACCGGCAAGATTTCCTGAATCAACGGTTGATACATAAGTAGGCAAAAGAGGCCTGAGTGTATCCGTTTCATACCAATTATAGAGATGACCGCGGAACTTTTCCATTTTTGCAAGAGAGCGTAATGTACATTCAATACGGGTAATGGTCTCTTCAAAACCAATCCAACCAAAATCACGTGCAGCAATAATAGAAAGGAGATAAACCCCAATATTCGTAGGCGATGTACGTTGAGCAACAAGAGGTTCAGGATCTTCTTGAAAATTATCGGGAGGCAAATAGTTGTTTTGTGCATTGACAAAGGTTGCATAATAAAGCCATGTCCGCCGTGCAATAGAACGGAGTTTTTTTTCATCTTTTGAAGAAAGATAAAGGCTATCTTGAAAGGTTGAAGGTTGACTCACAATCCAAGCAATGAAGGGTGAAAAAAACCATGCTATCCCAAAAGGCAAAGCAACCAAGCTTGCAAAACTATCAGAAAAAAGAGGGAGTGCTATAGTAAGAATACCAATAAGCGATGCTGGTGCCATTGTAAAAACATAGAAACGCAAACTATTGGGTATTGATTTTGTTGCGGCAGAAGTTTTCCATTCAAGAAGATGCTGTTTTGAAATCGTCATACGATAGAGTGTACGAATAATCGCATCGGTCATAAAATACGCCGAATAAGCAAGGAACGTCGTTTTAAGAAATATATCAGCGCTTGTAAGAGCAATTTTGTTCCAAATTAATTGAAAATGTCCACGCAAAGAATGATCTATATTGGATGAGACAAGCGTTTTTAATACACATAGAATGGGTGAAATGAAGGAGCTAAACAACAAGAATAGTTGCCAGACGATTGCACTCTTTAAAGACAAAAAAGCCCATCCTGCAAATGCTGCGATTAACCACATAAGTGGAGTGAGAGAACGACGTAAATTATCCTGCATTTTCCAACGCGTCACGGAACTTATTTGACGGTGGGGAAAAAGATAAGGCAAAAGCTGCCAATCACCGCGGACCCAACGATGATAACGCATAACATCAATATTATAAGCAGTTGGATAGTCTTCAATGACTTCTATGCTACTTACCAGAGCAGTACGAGCATAACCTCCCTCTAAGAGATCATGGCTAAGAATAGTATTTTCTTTAATTTTGCCATCAAGCGCTTGTTCAAATGCATCAATATTATAAAGACCTTTACCGATAAAGGTGCCTTCTCCTAAAAGATCTTGATAAGTATCAGAAACAGCAAAAACATAAGGATCAATGCCACGGTTTATAGAAAAAACCCGTTGGAGAATTGATGTTTTTTTTCCTGTTGTAAGAGAAGGAATAATGCGTGGTTGTAAAATGCTATAGCCCTTTACAACCTTTCCACTTTGTGGATCAAAAACGGGATAATTGAGTGGATGGTTAAGCTTTCCAACAAGTTTCGCGACGCTCTCTGGAGTAAGACGTGTATCACAATCCAGCGTCATAACAAAACGGCAATCCATGGGAAGATGTGGATTGGGAGGATAAAAGCTTGTATTTTTATCGCCTCTTAAGAGCCGATTAAGTTCATGAAGTTTTCCTCGCTTTCGTTCCCATCCCATCCAACATTTTTCGCTTGTATTATAAAGGCGTCGGCGATGTAAAAGGAAGAAAAGCGGAAGTTCATCACGATGATAACGACTATTGAGTTTATCAATACTCTTTTGCGCATAGTGCAATAAATCAAGATCATCTTGCGTTTCTCTCAATGGAGCATCCACCCAATCTGTAATGAGTGCAAAATGAATGGCACCTTTAGGATTGGAAAGATAGTGCACTTCAAGATTGCGCACTTGTTCATCAATGTCAGCGCGTGATGTCATCAAAGTAGGTACAACAACCATTGTCCGTGCATGTTTTGGAATACCTTCTTTATATTCATAACCAATGAGTTGTTTTGATGGGACAAACCACGAAACAACAGTGTTAAATAAAGCAAAAGCAGCATCGATAGCAGGAAAAAGCGCCAATCCAGTAAAGCAAAAAGACATCCATTGTGTCATGCCAGATAGCTGTAAAAGGGCGTAAATTACCAGCAAAAGAGCAAGCGTCAGAAGAGAGACAGGAACGGCGATGACTCTCAATTTTGAGCAACAGGAAGCGCGTGTCCATTTTATGAGAAAGGGCGGAATATACCCACAAGCCTTTTCAAATATGCCACGACCATCATCAACAAGGTACCACCCCACACAAGAATGATGAGGCATATCTTTAGAAGTGGAATTTGCCATTTCTACAACTTTATGTGCAACTTCCAGTTCACTAAGAGGCGAAAAGCGAGAAACTTTTTCAATGACTTGTCGATAAATATTGCGTGAGTGAGCATCAATTTCAGAAAAATCACTATTTTTACGCAAAATAGAATCGACACAACTCACTGTTTCAAACCATGCTGTCCAATCAACATCATCTATAGCTTTAAGAGAACAGATAATATTTCCCATGGTCACACCATCTGCTGCTTGTCGGGTATGTTCATCAGCTGTTGCAATCTCTAAGCTACTGCCTTGGCTTTTCAATTGCTTTTCAAGCCAAGTTAATGCTACGGTTGAATCGACAGATGCACTGCGCAGGCGATAGAATAAATGTGCTGAAAAAGTTGGATCAACAGTAAATGGTTTATACTGCGTAAAAAGAGAGTGTAGATTTGTTTTATTTTCTACAAGAGAAATTTTATCAGCTACTTGACTAGCAAGATGGCGCATATGTCGCGCTTTTTCGATACGTACTGAAAGACGACGGACATTTTCAATGAGCAGCATTTGCATAACTGAAGGAAGAGCCCACAATTCACCAATTGTGAGCGCACAAATTTCTTGAAATCCGTTGGTCATAGCAGTGAGTGTTTCTTGTGAAAAGCTGCTATCGGTATGCGCAATATAAAGCCAAGTTAAAGCAAAAATTCGTGGTATTCCGGCTTTGTGTGTAGAAAGAGGAAGTTGCTTTATGAAGGACTTGGGTAGATTACGACGTAGCTTTTGTATGGTTTTATCAATGGTGTAATGATTATCAATGAGCCATTGAGCAGATGGTGCGATGGTTTCATCATTTCGGGCAGCAAAATCACTGGTATGAAAGGCATGAAGAATAAGTTTAGCATTTTCATTCAATCTCTTGCGAAAATCTCCTACTCCTTCATATTCAGGGAGTAAAATTTCTTTACCAGAAGCTATATCACGCCCTAAGTTATAAAGATCTTCCTGTACCTTATAAATTGCACGAAGAGGAAAATCCGTATTAATAAAATGATCTTTTTTCTCTTTTTGAGAAAAAAAGCACTTTATGAAAGGTATTATGCACGTCATAGTGTCCCATTGTTATTCAATTACATTGTTTTTTATTTAAATTTTAAGCATTTTATCTGAATAGTGAACCGTTGTTAGACAAAAAACAAACTTTTTGTTTTTATTTGCAAGCATTTATAATTTTTGTTTCAATAATTTAAAAATAAGCAGACAATTTTTTTATAAAATAAAAAGGTCACTCCTAATGAGTGACCTTAATAATAAAACCAACTTTAATGATTGATGATTAATCTTGTTCTTGTTTTTTCAAAGCTGCACCCAGAATATCACCAAGAGAAGCACCTGAATCTGTAGAACCATATTGTGCAACAGCTTCTTTTTCCTCTGCAATTTCTAAAGCTTTAATCGATACTGAAATTTTACGTGTTTTTTTATCAAATGCTGTGATGCGAGCATCAACCTTTTGCCCAATTGCGAAACGCTCAGGACGTTGCTCATCACGATCACGCGCAAGATCAGCACGCCGAATGGTTGTCTCAAGGTTGTGGTCAATCAATTTCACACCAATGTCATTGTCGTTAACAGCAATCACTTCGCATGTTACAACTGCACCTTTTCGCAATTCGCCAGAAGCAGCTGCTTCTCCAACTTTATCGCTGGAAAGCTGCTTAATTCCAAGAGAAATGCGCTCTTTTTCAATGTCAACATCAAGGACCACAGCCTTAACGATATCGCCTTTATTGTAAGTATCAATAACTTGTTCACCAGGACGGTTCCAATCAAGATCAGACAAATGAACCATACCGTCAACATCGCCTTCAAGCCCAATAAACAGACCAAATTCTGTTTTATTTTTAACCTCTCCTTCAATTTGCGAATTGACAGGAAATTTATTGGCAAAAGCTTCCCATGGATTTTCAAATGTTTGTTTTAAGCCAAGAGAAATACGCCGTTTAGAAGGATCAATCTCAAGAACAACCACTTCTACTTCTTGTGATGTAGACAGAATTTTTCCAGGATGAACATTTTTCTTTGTCCAGCTCATTTCAGAAACATGGATCAGCCCTTCGATTCCTGGTTCAATTTCAACAAAACCACCGTAATCAGTAATGTTGGTAACAGCACCCGTAATTTTTTTACCAATCGGATACCGGACACTGATGCTTTCCCAAGGATCACTTTCAAGCTGTTTCATTCCAAGAGAAATACGGTGCGTATCTTGATTAATGCGAATAATCTGCACTTTAATCGTTTGGCCAATTGTGAGCACTTCAGATGGGTGATTAACACGCCGCCATGCCATATCTGTAACGTGCAAGAGACCATCAATCCCACCAAGATCAACAAAGGCACCATAATCTGTAATATTTTTCACCACACCTTCAACGATTTGATTTTCTTCAAGATTTTGTACGATTTCTGAACGTTGCTCAGCGCGACTTTCTTCTAAAACAGTGCGGCGTGAGACCACAATATTGCCACGACGACGATCCATCTTCAAAATTTCAAAGGACTGTGAATTATGCATGAGGGGTGAAACATCACGAATGGGACGAATATCAACTTGGCTGCGAGGCAAGAAAGCAACGGCACCATCAAGATCGACTGTAAAACCACCTTTTACTTGGCTAAAGATCACTCCATCAACGCGTGCACCAGCATTGAATTTTTCCTCCAAACGGACCCAACTTTCTTCGCGCCGTGCTTTTTCACGCGATAAAACAGCTTCACCCATCGCATTTTCAATGCGTTCAATGTAAACCTCAACTTCATCGCCAACTTGCAAAGAACCATCTTTTGCTTTAGCTCCAAATTCTTTGAGAGGAATACGTCCTTCGACTTTAAGACCAGCATCAATAATGGCCATGTCTTTTTCGATTGCAATAACACGACCTTTAACAACAGATCCTTCATTAAGATCATTAGTTTGAAAAGATTCTGTTAAAAGGGCTTCAAAATCCGCTGTTGTGGGATTGTATTGTGACATAAGAACTCCTAATATATACCTTGTATTATAAGGTATGAGCGCTAGGTTAGTGTTAACATAAGTAACTCCCTAGCCTTTTCCTTGAATAAAGGAAAAAAGTTAGCGCTAGGCTGGAAGTTACCTTAACGAATTTATCCAATTATATGCATTTTTATGATTGGATCAACAAAACTGCATGCAATTTCAAATGTTGCTTCTATACTCAATTCTGACGTATCAAGCAAGTGGGCGTTTTTTGCTGGTTTTAGTGGACTTTGTTTGCGCGTTATATCGCGACTGTCGCGCTGTTCAAGTTGAGCTAGGATTTCATGATAATTTGCTTGAACACCTTTTTTTAAAATCTCTTGGTAGCGGCGTTTGGCGCGTGTTTGAACATTGGCTAGAATATAAAACTTGATATCGGCATCAGGACAAACAATAGTTCCGATATCACGCCCATCAAGCACACAGCCGGGCAAAACTTTAGCAAAGTTGCGTTGTTTTTCGACAAGAATTTTGCGTACAGCAGGATTAATTGCTATTTTTGAAGCCGCTTCACCAAGTTCATGAGAAGAAAGAAGAGAAGGATTTAAGGTATTAAAATCAAGTTTTTTAGCATAAATAATAGCATTTTTTTCATCATTAAGAGCTAAATTTTGTTGTAAAAGCGTATGAGCAACACTACGATAAGTAAGACCAGTATCGAGATGGCGAAGGCGATAATGTGCAGCAATTTTGCGTGCTAAGGTTCCTTTGCCTGAGGCTGCAGGTCCATCAATGGCGATAACAAAAGGCTTCAAGCGATTTTTCCCCCAAGTTGTTTTATAAAAGGAATAAATTCTGGAAAGCTCGTAGCGATCATTCGTTTATCATCAATGGTAACAGGTTTTTCTGATACAAGCCCAAAAATGAGAAAACACATAGCAATTCGATGATCAAGATGTGTGGCAACATACCCACCCCCCAAACCTTTGGCAGAACCTTTTCCATAAACAATAAGAAAATCTTGACCTTCTTCACAGTCTACGCAATTAATTTTTAATCCTTGAGCAACAGCAGACAATCGATCTGATTCTTTTACACGCAATTCTTCAATTCCTAGCATAACTGTTTTGCCTTCTGCAAAGGCTGCTGCTACTGCCAAAGCAGGATATTCATCTATCATCGATGGAGCACGTTCTTTGGGCACCGTAACGCCTCTAAGGACCGATGATTTTATCCGTAGATCAGCAACATCCTCTCCACCTGTTTGACGTCGGTTCAAAAATTCAATTTGAGCACCCATTTCCCACAATGTTTCGATAAGTCCTATTCGAGAGTTATTTATCAAAACATTTTCAATGGTGATATCAGAGTCTTCTACAAGAAGGGCTGCGATAATTGGAAAAGCAGCAGAAGAAGGATCCCCCGGAATATGAATCGTTTGTCCAGTAAGATGGGGTTGACCATTAAGATGAATCAAACGCGCACCTTCGTTATCTTTTTCTATTTCAAGTTGCGCACCAAATGCTTTTAACATTTTTTCCGTATGATCTCGTGTCAGAACTGGTTCAATAACAGTTGTAATGCCAGCGGTATTGAGTCCAGCAAGCAGGATTGCTGATTTAATTTGGGAGGAAGCTATTGGAACACGGTAACGAATCGGATTAGCCATTTTCGGACCATAAAGCGTTAAAGGAAGGTGATCGTCGCGCGTTGCCTCAATTTCAACCCCCATGAGACGCAGTGGAGCAAGGATACGTCCCATTGGACGTTTAGAGAGAGAAGCATCACCAATAAAGGTTGTTTTCATATGATACGGACCAACCATTCCCATAACCAAACGAGCACCTGTTCCAGCGTTTCCAAAGTCTAAAGGTTTTTGTGCAGCTAAAAGGCAACCATTCCCTGTTCCTCGTATGATCCAGAAGTCATCTTTTTTAATAATACAGGCACCCATAGCTTGCATAGCAGCAGCTGTATTGAGTACATCAGCGCTTTCAAGTAATCCATGAATATATGTCTCACCACTTGCTAATCCTCCCAATATAAGAGAGCGGTGAGAGATTGATTTATCTCCTGGTATTTGAATTTTTCCAGAGAGACTACTCGATTTATAGGTGGTTATAGGGATTGCTTTTTGCATGGAAATTCTATTTAATTCTATCTAACTTTTATGAAATTGTGCATCCTTTAGCACATGCTTTAAAAGACGTCATGAAAAAATCACTGTGGAACAGTGTATTTATCTTTGACAAAGGTATTATTTTTCGATTAAGCACCATAAAATTTATCTTTTAATGGAATAATAGTTAATCAAAGAGGCACGGTTTATGGCAAAACAAGAACTTGGAACTAAACGTGTTGATCCAGAAACAGGAAAAAAATTTTACGATCTAAATCGCGATCCTATTGTGTCGCCCTATACAGGGATTTCTTATCCGCGTTCTTACTTTGAAGTTGCAGCAGCTGAAGCAAACAATGAAGAAGAAGTTGATACTGAAGAGCTTGATACAGCACTTGAAAAATCTGCTTTTATGCTTCTTGAAGATGATGATGTGGATTCTAAAGATGACGATCTTCCTGATTTAGAAGATAGTGATGTAGATCTTGGTGATGATGATGATACATTTTTGTCTCATGATGGTGACGATGAAGATGATGACGTTACTGATATTCTCGGAGGCGGTGTTTCTAATGATGACGATGCTTAAAAGAAGTAAAAGAGGACATCTTTTCTATTGAATGTAAATTCTTCTTGATCTTCAATTTTGATCGTTCTAGAAAAGCTGGAATTGTATACTGTCTTTTTGGGACAATTTGTTTTTATAGGGGCTATAGCTCAGCTGGGAGAGCGCTTGCATGGCATGCAAGAGGTCAGCGGTTCGATCCCGCTTAGCTCCACCAAAAAGACCAACTGTTCTATCAAGGGAATCAATTATAATAAAAGATGTGTGCATATAATAAAAGATGTGTGCATCAATTTAAAAGGTTTATGTGCTATTTAATTATCATTCCAATAGCGCCTGTTCCTTGCATCTTAATGATATTATAATACATTTTTAATCATTTGTTGGATTATAAAATTTACTGTCGCAACCGTGAAAGTAGATAATTTTTTATGCTTTGCACAGAAATAGAAAATGAGCTGTTTAACCTGCGCCTTGTCTTAAAGGACAAAATTTGAATTTCCTTTACCACAATATTTCCACAAATATCATAATATGTTGGTTACCGGTATCTTTTTAAAAGATATGAAGTACTTAAACAAAGAGTAGAGAATAAAATATTAAAATATACTTCTCAATTATTGCGAATCAGAACTTTTTTCGAGTATTTTTAGCCTGATCAGATGTTCTGCCAATTAAAAATTATCCACCTTGAGTAGCGTATACCTGCTCAATACTAAGGTATATTAACACTTAAATAATATATTGAATCAATTAATTTTTTTCCTTGCACGTCATAAACAAGGTCGAGGTGTAAGAGCAAAGTGGTGCTATCATTATATGTGCTAATTCCCAATGTTACGGATAATTCTTACATTTGAGAATGTATGTTCATAAAAAAACATTTTTAGTCTTTTCTTTCACAGTTTTTATCCACATACCCATTGTGCTTGTTATGTGCAAGCCAATGGTTTTATTGATTCAACCTCAAGAGATCTGAAACGATAAAACCCTACGCCATTCGAGATTCTTACTTTAATATGAATAACGATATATTATCTTTATAAATCAATATGCTTAAACCATTTAAGAAAAAGAATAAAAATGCTTCTCATAAATATTCTCAAATGCAAAAGCTATCACAACATTGGAGACTGACTTGTTACTTCATAGGCGTTACAAATCTTTCTCTGAATATTCCCTACCCTGAATATTCATTGTGTATAAAGTTGCATATACCTTATCATCCTATAAACGGGAGTGTTTTTACAATACAATAAGATAACTTCTTTCAATTAAGATGAACTGGATGGACGACTATGTTTTATTTCATACAATACTAAATACACTTAGTTTTTTTGAAGACTGTAGCGCCCTCTTTATACAAAACAACGTTTTTTCGTTTAATGCATTTCTCGTTTTTTTATATTGAATATTTTACCCTTTTTATGATGCCCGAATTGCATTTGTTTTAATTGCTATTTTATACGCTTAACAAAGAAAATATTCATATAATAATCAGCCAGTAATACGCATAATGAAAATAAAAAATGATATTATATTTTAAAATTTTTCTTCAATAACCTCTAGTACTTAGCCCAATGCGAAATGCCAACACTAAATAGAAAATGGTTTCTATTATAATTTTTTTTAACAAAGGAAGTAAAAATGTCGAGAGTATCTTCAAATATATTGTGTATTGCAAAAGCTTTCTGTCGCTTGAGTTTATTCTAAAAAATAACAATTTATTTCATTGAACGATCAGAAAACGACACTATTTTATCATATCATGTGGAATTTTGCTTTCGAATAATTTTATCCCATCAATTCCCTGATTGAGATTTTCAAAAATCTTCCCTAATGCCATCCACATCTTTTTAATTGCTGTTCATAGAGCCTCGATATCCTTGCCATGCGCTGTGCTGTCTGTGAAAGCGCAGCACTGACATGCCCACCACTACGTGCATAAGCACCATGCCCCATATGATAATTTAAATAAAGGCTATATGCATCATCAAACCTCACCCCATTGCGTTGAACACTTTGGCTATGATACCAAGCAACAAAATCAGCAGCATCTGCGAAATTCGTACGCCATGCAAAAGACTTTCCTGTAGAGCGAAGATACATTGCCCATGTACTATCAAGCGCTTGAGCATAACCATAAGCTGTCGACCGACGCTTCCATGGAATAAAACCAAGTAGTTTTTTGCGTGGAGGACGTGCATTGTGACGAAAGCTCGATTCCATCTTAATGGTTGCAAGAATAATAGGCATAGGAATTCCATAGCGCATTTCCGCTCTTTGAGACACCTTACCCCAATTGTCAAAAAAACCATTTTTTTGTGCTAAAATAGCACAAGCATTATTTGTGTGGATGGGAGTGGTTGTTGCGCATCCCTCTAGCAAAAACACCAGTGCCCCTAAAAACAAAAGGTGTCGCATATTCCTATTCCTCTCGTTTAAGAAATAAAACAAGATAGAGATACTAAAAAATGATTACCAATCAATAAAGAACATGATCTAACTTGTAATATCTAAGAAGCTTGCTTTGCTTTATTCCTCATCAGCAAAACGCAATGTTTGCGACTGAGCCAATGTTGTCATTTTTGTTGGTTCAGAGTAATTTTCTTTTAATTCGACAGTTTCAATGCGATTTGCCCGTTTCATGATTTTGGAGGACGATATCAAAATTCCCTCTATATCTTCACCTGCTTTATGAAAGTGCTTCTGTAGTGCGCGAACACGCGTATCCATTCGTCCAAAATCTTCCATCAATTTTGCTACTTCTGATTGAATTAAATGCGCTTGTTCACGCATACGCGCATCTTTCATAATGGTTTGTACCACTTGGACAGAGAGCATCAACAAAGATGGTGAAACAATAATCACATGGGCTCTATTGGATTTTTGTACCAATGCCTCAAAGTCCTCATAAATTGTTGCGAAAATCGATTCAGATGGCACAAAAAGGAAAGCAGTGTCATGGGTTTCTCCAGGAATCAAATATTTCTGTGCAATATCACGAATATGAACTTCCATATCGGTACGAAATTGGCGTTCTGCCTCTTGACGCTCTTGCGCTGATTCTGCCTTACGCATAGCATTCCAAGCTTCCAGAGGAAATTTAGCATCAACAACAAGAGAAGGAGCTTTATTGGGCATATGAATGAGACAATCTGGGCGCTTTCCATTGGAAAGAACAGCCTGAAAAGCATAAGCATTTGTTGGTAAGGCATCGGCAATAATTGCTTCCATCCGCCCCTGACCGAAAGTACCACGCGTCTGCTTATTGCTTAAAATGGACTGCAACTGAACAACTTGTCCCGTAAGCGATTGAATATTATTTTGTGCTGCATCAATCACTGCTAAACGCTCTTGCAAACGATTCAAATTTTCATAAGTGGATTTGGTCTGTACCTGAAGTGTTTGGCCTAAGCTTGTTGTCATCCCATTGAGTTGCTCACTGAGTGATTTATTCAATTCAGCCTGCCGTTGACCAAAAATTTCCGCCATCGTTTGCATTCGTCCTTGCATTTCAGCTTGTGTTTTCAGCAAGGTAGCCATCTGCATTTGTGCCTCACGTGCGCGTTCAGCAATTTCATTTTCCAAAAATGCTTTTTTTCGATGAGAATGTATCAACATAAAAAATGCCAAACAGACAAGTATAAATAAAAGCAAAAGCATTAGTTTAGAAAAAAAATCACCAGCGAGTATGGAAAAAAACGAATCAAACATAAATTGTAATATAACGCTCTTATTGTAAAAAAACGCAAGAATCCGTTATTCAATATTGACCAATAACAAACCATTGATTAATCTCTACTTATGCCAATGAGATCTTTAGTTACTTTACCTGATCCGATTTTACGGGAAGTGTCCAAACCTGTTGAGCAGGTCGATTCAGCTCTCCAAAAACTTGCGGATGACATGTTGGAAACCATGTATAATTCTAAGGGCGTTGGTCTTGCTGCTATTCAAATTGGTATACCGCTACGTATGTTGGTTATAGATGTCTCTGGAAATTCTGAAGATGAGCAGGAAAAACCACTTGTTATTATCAACCCTGAAATTTTATGGCTTTCAGATGAGCGTAATATTTACAAAGAAGGTTGTCTTTCTATTCCTGATTATTTTGCAGAAGTTGAACGTCCTAAACGCCTTCGTGTTCGCTATCAGAACCGTGAAGGAAAACAAACAGAAATTGAAGCAGACGATCTCTTAGCAACTTGCTTACAGCATGAAATTGATCATTTAGATGGGCGCCTTTTTATTGATTACATTTCAAAGATCAAACGCGATATGGTGATACGAAAATTTAAAAAACGCGCAAAAGAAAAAAACATGCAGGAAGCAGTTTTGTAATGGCTTTACGATTAAGTTTTATGGGAACACCAGATTTTTCTGTTCCTATTTTACATGCTTTATTGGATGCAGGTCATGATGTTGTTGCTGTTTATAGTCAACCCCCTCGCCCAGCAGGACGTCGAGGGCTTAAATTAATCCCCTCCGCTGTTCACACCATAGCAAAAGAAAAATCCATTCCTGTCTTCACGCCTCAAACACTCAAAACAATCGAACAACAGGAGCAATTTGCAGCACTTTCTGTTGATGCTGCTATTGTGGTGGCTTATGGACTCCTTTTACCCAAAGCTATTCTCGAAACGCCACGTTTTGGTTGTTTTAATGCCCACGCTTCACTCTTACCACGTTGGCGTGGTGCTGCGCCTATTCAACGAGCAATTATGGCTGGTGATAAAGAAACAGGTATCATGATCATGAAAATGGATGAAGGACTTGATACGGGGCCTATCGCTCTTTCTCGCTCCATCCCCATTACTGATAACACCACCACTGCTGAGCTTTCAAACAGACTTTCACATATTGGCGCAGAACTTATGGTAGAGACTTTATCCACTCTTGAAAAAGGACAACTTAAACTGACCCCACAATCAGAAGAAGGCATCACCTATGCCGCCAAAATTAGAAAAGAAGAGACCCGCATTGATTGGACAAAACCTGCAGAGTTTATTCATAGGCATATTCGCGCGCTCTCTCCCTCTCCTAGTTGCTGGTGCAATATGAATATCGGTGGACGAGAAGAACGTGTAAAAATTCTTGATAGTCGTTTAACAACAGGTCCTTCTCTTGAAATTGGACGGATAGAACCAGATTCTTTGATTATCCATTGTGGGCAAGGACGGATAGAAATAACCTCTCTCCAAAGATCTGGCGGTAAAATTCTTGAGTGCGCAACCTTTTTGCGAGGTGCTCATATTTCTGCTGTTTTTTAAGATGCCACGTTTTAAACTCACTCTTGAATATGATGGTTCAAATTATGCTGGTTGGCAGCGTCAAGCAAAACTTCACACGATACAAGGAGCTCTTGAACAAGCAATTTTTTGCTTTAGTGGACAACAATTGACCATAACAACAGCAGGAAGAACCGATGCGGGCGTACATGCTACGGGACAAGTTGCGCATGTTGATTTTGAAAAAAACTGGCTCTCCCATACTGTGCGTGACGCGCTCAATGCTCTTTTACGTAAACAGGGAGAGGCGATTTCAATCTTAAATGTAGAAAATGTCCCTGATGACTTTGATGCACGATTTTCCGCTGTAAAACGCCATTATCTTTTTAAAATACTTAATCGTCGCTCTCCACCAGCTTTAAATGCCAAACGCGTGTGGTGGATACCAAAACCTCTTCATGCTGAAGCCATGCATGAAGCTGCGCAAAAGCTTGTAGGACAACATGATTTTACAACTTTCCGTTCAGCACATTGCCAAGCCAAAAGCCCTATTCGCACCCTTGAACGTCTCGATATTCAAAGAGAAGGTGAAGAAATTTTCCTTTATGCACAAGCTCGTTCTTTTCTTCATCATCAAATCCGTTCATTCGCAGGAAGCCTCATGGAAGTGGGTATTGGACGTTGGACAGCTCAAGATCTCGAAACAGCTCTTCATGCTAAAGATCGTAAACGTTGTGGTGTTGTTGCCCCCCCCTCAGGACTTTATTTAACCAAAGTAGAGTATTAATTATCCTTCAAGAGTGAGCATCTCAAAAGTCGTTAAGGCAGTTTATAAAAAGAATGAATTTCTTCAAAAGCTTCTGCTGCTGTATTAACAAATTTCACAAAATTAATATCAGTAGGAGAAATTGTACCTTGTGCAGACAGATACTCAAAATTGACAGTATTGCTCCAAAATTCTTTGCCAAACAATAAAATTGGTACCTGTTTCATACGCCCCGTCTGTACTAAAGTTAACGTCTCAAACAGTTCATCCAGAGTTCCAAATCCGCCAGGGAAAATGGCTAGGGCTTTCGCTCGTACTAAAAAATGCATTTTGCGCATCCCCAAATAGTGGAAATTAAAACACAAATGCGGTGACACATACGAATTAGGCTCCTGCTCATGTGGTAAAATAATATTCAAGCCAATCGTTGGGGCACCAACATCACAAGCACCACGATTTCCCGCCTCCATGATTCCTGGTCCGCCCCCTGTAACAACCACAAATTCACGATATTGTGTCGTAGCAGAATAAAGTGAGCACAAACGTGCAAACTCTCTTGCTTCATCGTAATAATGTGACATAGCATGCAAATTTTTCTTTTGTATTTCATTCTTTGCAGCCCACGCTGCTTGCCCAGGTTCAGGAATACGCGCACCACCAAATAAAACAACTGTTGATTGAATATCATATTCTTTAAGGGTTATTTCCGGCTTTAAAAATTCAAGACTAATACGTTGTGAACGCAGCTCTGGACGCATCATAAAATCTTGATCGATATAGGCTAAACGATAAGTAGACGAACGCACCTGTGCTGAATTAGAGACTTTATGGATCTGTTGTAGAGCATCCTTCGTATGGAGAAGTGGCGTCCAGTTTTCTTGCTCCCTTTTTCTTTTTTCTTTACAGCTTTTTTTCATGCACCTGTCCTACTTCCTCATCGTTTTATTGACTGAACACATTTCTTCGCGTAGTTCATAGAGAATAAATCTTGAAGCTTTCAACTTGTTTAACGGAACTCTCGTCATGACCCATATCACACAACTTGAAATTATTATCGAACAAGCTTTTGACGATCGCGATTCTATCGATACTACCACAAAAGGCGAAATACGTGAGAGTGTTGAACATGCATTGAACCTTCTTGATAAAGGTGAAATCCGTGTTGCAGAACGACAAAAAAATGGACAATGGCATGTTCATCAATGGTTGAAAAAAGCGGTTTTACTCTCTTTTCGGCTTAATCCTATGCAAATTATTACTGGTGGAATCAATGGGACACATTGGTGGGATAAAGTTCCTTCAAAATTCTCTGGTTGGCAAGAGGCAGATTTTAAAAGTGCTGATTTCCGTTCCGTTCCTGGAGCCATTGTACGTCATTCTGCTTACATTGCACCCAATGTTATATTGATGCCATCCTTTGTCAATCTTGGTGCTTTTATCGATGAGGGCACAATGGTTGATACATGGACCACCGTTGGTTCTTGTGCACAAATTGGTAAACATGTCCATCTTTCTGGCGGTGTTGGTATTGGAGGTGTTTTAGAACCACTGCAAGCAAATCCAACAATCATTGAAGATCATTGCTTTATCGGTGCTCGCTCTGAAATTGTTGAAGGCTGTATTATCCGTGAAGGTGCTGTTTTGGGAATGGGAGTCTTTATTGGAAAATCAACAAAGATTATTGATCGTACAACAGGTGAAATTTTTATTGGTGAAGTACCAGCCTATTCAGTGGTTGTACCAGGTTCTCTCCCTGGAAAACCTTTACCAAATGGTGAAGCAGGCCCAAACCTTTATTGTGCTGTTATTGTAAAACGCGTTGATCAAAAAACACGAGAAAAAACATCCATTAATGATCTTTTACGTTCTTAGACACAAGATTAATTCATAATAATATTTCATCGTTTTTTAACTTGAATAATAACCTCGAATACAAGGATTCTCTCATTGCAAATCCTTTCATAGTGAATCAATCACTATCATTTCCTTGCACGTTACAAACGCAGTTGGTGTGTGGGTAAAAAACACTTTAAGAAAAGAGTGAAATACCTTTAATGAATTCTCTCAAGTGATAAGGACTGTCATAATATTTTGAGCGGAAAAAGAGTATGATGGGTGCGCTTTGCACCTTTCTGACGCGTAAAAGCGGTAATGCCAAATGGATTTTATATCATTCACAGTGTATTTTACATTATATTTTGTTACATCCCCCGTTGTGAAATGGAGTTTGATGTATTGAGAAATGTTTCTTTGAAACAAGTGCACAAATATGCAACATAAATGTATTTTGTTTAAAGCATTCTGTTTTACGTGAGAAAGTGACACCATTATGCAATACACAAGAACATGAAGCACGACGCAATTCTATTTAAAAGTGTTCTTTAAACACCTGAACCAATCAACAAAAGCAAAAGCGCAATCAATGAGAGAAAATACCCCTTTTTTCATTATTTGTTCATTTTGAGCGCTTGAATAAATGCCGATTGTGGAATTTCTACTTTTCCAAATTGGCGCATCCGCTTTTTGCCTTCTTTTTGCTTTTCCAAAAGTTTGCGCTTACGCGTAACATCACCCCCGTAACATTTCGCTGTTACATCTTTACGCAAAGCACGAATCGTTTCGCGCGCTATAACTTTACCACCAATAGCCGCTTGAACTGGAATCTGAAACATATGCTGGGGAATAAGATCTTTCAGTTTTTCACACATGGAACGCCCGCGCTTTTCTGCAATCGTGCGGTGAACAAGCATCGATAATGCATCAATAGGCTCTCCATTCACTAAAATAGACATTTTAACTAAATCACCTTCTGCATAATCTGTCATTTGATAATCAAAAGAAGCATAACCCTTTGAAATCGATTTTAGCCGATCATAAAAATCAAAAACAACTTCATTCAGTGGTAAATCATACGTTACCATAGCACGGGTTCCAACATAGGATAAACCAACCTGTACCCCACGCCGCTCTTGGCATAGCTCTAAAATTGACCCAAGATAATTATCAGGAGTCATGATTGTTGCCCGAATCCATGGTTCTTCTATGGAAGAAATTTTAACCACATCAGGCATATCCGCTGGATTATGTAACTCTTTAACAGAACCATCATTCATATTCATGCGATAAACAACTGAAGGTGCTGTCGCAATTAAATCCAAATTAAACTCACGCTCTAATCGCTCTTGAATAATTTCAAGATGCAGAAGTCCCAAAAAGCCACAGCGAAAACCAAACCCCAAAGCCGCAGATGTTTCCATTTCAAAAGAAAAACTCGCATCATTTAAGCGTAATTTGCCCATGGCTGCACGCAAATCATCAAAATCAGCAGCATCAATTGGAAAAAGCCCACAAAAAACAACCGGTTGCGCCGGCTTAAAACCAGGCAAAGCATTTTCACAAGGACGACGCTCTTCAGTAATCGTATCCCCAACCCGTGTATCTGCTACCTCTTTGATAGAAGCAGTGATAAAACCAATCTCGCCTGGTCCTAATTCATCAACCTGTACCATTTTAGGTGTAAACACCCCAACGCGCTCAACTGGATATTTTGCACCTGTACCCATCATACGAATGGTTTGGCCTTTTTTTAAAATACCATCTATCACCCGTACCAAAACAATGACACCAAGATATGCATCATACCAGCTATCAACCAACATTGCTTTCAAGGGATTTGCAACATCGCCTGTATGTGGAGGTGGTAATTGTGCAACAATTGCCTCCAGAACATCAGGAACACCCAAACCTGTTTTTGCTGATATTTCTACTGCTTGAGATGTATCAATGCCTATTACATCTTCAATTTGTTCTTTAACACGCTCAGGTTCTGCTGCTGGAAGATCAACTTTATTGAGAACAACAACCAACTCATGGGAATTATCAATGGCTTGATAAACATTTGCTAACGTCTGCGCCTCTACGCCTTGGCTTGCATCCACCACCAACAGAGAACCTTCACAAGCTGCCAATGAACGCGAAACCTCATAAGCAAAATCCACATGACCAGGTGTATCCATAAGATTTAAAATATAGGTTTCACCATTCTTTGCCTTATAGTGTAAACGTACCGTTTGTGCTTTAATAGTAATTCCACGTTCACGCTCAATATCCATGGAATCGAGTACTTGTTCTTTCATCTCACGTGTATCAAGCCCACCTGTTATTTGAATCAAACGATCAGCTAAAGTTGATTTGCCGTGATCAATATGCGCCACGATGGAAAAATTACGAATATAATTACGATCTATTGTCATATAAGGCGATTTAGCAAAGAATAATACAAAACGCAAAGACCAATTATGTTCCGGCTTCTATCAAAAGAATATAAACCTAAAAATCTTCTCAAAACACAACTTTTTATAGCCTAAAAAATGAGGCTTTTGTTTGCTAAATTAAATCCAAGGGTGATAAAATGATCCTTTCACATCTTATTTGATAACTCATATCTGTAGTAAGCCGGCACCATCACACACTTTGCCAGCCTCCAATATTACGACGATCCTTTACACTTGAAAAATTTTATAAGAGATATGCTTTTCTTGTACAGTCTTTACCCACATGCCCCCCACCCACTTGTGATGTGTAAGCAAGTGATTTGGATTGATTTAACATGAAAATGATTTGACGTGAGAAAATTTTACGGTATTCAGGGTTCTAATTCAATTGTGAATAATGCTATATTATAATTATAAATCAATGTATTATCATATTTATATGATGGGCGTGTATATCACTTAGGCTTGCAATAAAATTCGCAAGAAATGCTTTTTATTTGTACGCAATAATCTTCTTTTTTAGTAATCTTATATAAAATAACATGAATATCGAGGGAGTTCCTTCTCAATTTTTAAAAATTTAGAAATATGCTCTATTGAATGATGTTTTTATGTACTTTTTATACAACTCCTTCCTTCCTCCATTAAGCATAAAACACACCAATCCTCTTCGATTCATTGGATAACGCATTGATTTATAATGATCGTTTATTGTTTTGCGATTTAAATTAAAACTCTGAATATCGCGAGCCTCTCTCTTTCAAATGCCAAAGGCTATCATAATATTGAGAACTGATAAAGAAAATGCTAGTGCCCTTTATTTTAAGTAAAATGATGATGCTCTGTGGTTTTTCTATACTTCATGCGGACTGTCAATGAATATGATGTATATTGAGAAAATTATCTTTTAAAAAACGCTTTAATGTACAACGTTATGGGGGTACTTTGGGCGTTCTATTTTGCGTATGAAGCGTAACTCTATTAAAGGACAAAAGAAATAACGTACGACAGTGCGTAATTCTCATTATTCAAAAACATTACCGTAGATGTTTTTGAAAATTGTTAAAGCCAAATTTAAACATGATCGTAAAGATGAGCGTTAATTTTTACCTTTATATCACCTCATGCTTTGGCTCAATAAAGGTTGTCTTCCCGTTTCAGAAGTTAGGCAAACAGATAGAAGCATACTATTTCTCCAATTTGGCATGCAAAAGCTGGAATAACTTATAGAACTTCTTAATCATCTTAATATTAAAAAAGCTTCAAAAATGAAAACTCTACAAGAAAAAATCTCATGCAATAAAATCATAATAAAAAAATGTATAGCTAATCATTTTTTTTAATTGCTTTATTTTTTTTACGCCATTGTGAAGGTTGTAATTCAGCCACAATTATCCCAATCAGAATAAGCAAACCGCCCAATAAAGCTAAGGGAGATAAATGTTCTCCAGCCAAACGCCCAACAATACCAGCCCATACCGGTTCACCTGCGTAAATGAGTGTCGCACGTGTAGGGGAAATAGACTTTTGTGCCCAATTCATAGCTAATTGAATGATGGCACTCATTAATGCCAATCCTATACCAATATTAAACCACACCCACGAAAATTCAGGGATGCTTTCACCCATCAAAGGCATACAAGCAAATGAAAAAAAACCACTAAAAAATAACTGAATAATGGTTACACGCCGACTATCAACCTTGTTCGCAAAAATTCCGATGAGTATGACTTCTCCAGCAATCGCTAAAGCGCCTAACAAAGTTAAAATTTCGCCTTTTGAAAAATCAAAATTTCCCGGCTTTTGTCCTGAAATAAATACAAGCCCAATAAAAGCGAAAATAATACCAATCCAACAAGCTAAACGGGGAGGTTTTTTAAAAACAATCCATTGCAAGATGGGAACCATCGGTACATAAAGCGCTGTAATAAAAGCTGACTGACTACTAATAATTGTTTGAAGTCCAGCTGCTTGAAAAGCATAACCAAAAAACATGGCTAAACCTATCGCCATCCCAGCGAAAACTTCATAAACAGTTATACCTTTTATAGAGCGCCAAAAAATTACCCCACATATAAGAGATGCAACAATAAAACGAAATCCAACAAAAAACAGAGGACCACTATAGCGTACCGCAATGTGAATGACTAAAAATGTAATGCCCCACAATATTGTCGCAGTAAATATTGCCAATTCTGGCTTACTTAATAAAGGATATTTAAACTGTTTTAGATTCACCATGAAAAACTTTCTCTTCCAATTTTCCCCACAATTTATGAAACAATAAGCGTTCCAACTCCCTGTTCTGTAAACAGCTCTAGTAAAACAGAATGAGGAGTTTTACCATTTAAAATGACAACACCTTCCACGCCATTTTGAAGGGCTTTTATACAAGTCTCTACTTTTGGAATCATGCCTCCTGAAATTGTCCCATTTTTAATAAATTTCTCAGCTTCAGAAACTGTCAATTCTTTTAAAAGTTTACCCTGGTTATCCAAAACACCAGGAACATCAGTGAGAAATAAAAGGCGTTTAGCCTCTAATGCACCAGCAATAGCTCCAGCAAAAATATCAGCATTAATATTATAAGTTTTACCATCGCGTCCTGGAGCCACAGGAGCAAGAACCGGTATCATTTCAGAACATGCTAAAAGATCTAGCAATGTGCGGTCAACTTCAACAGGCTCACCAACAAATCCCAAATCTAAAACACGTTCAATATGCGAATCAGGATCAATGACAGTTTTATAAGCCTTTTCGGCAAAAACCATATTGCCATCCTTGCCGCATAATCCTATTGCCCATTCTCCCTCAGCATTGATGAGAGCAACAATTTCTTTATTTATGGAACCCGCTAAAACCATTTCAACCACTTCAACGATCCGCTCATCGGTTACCCGTAATCCGTTTTCAAATCGCGATTCAATCCCCATTTTCATTAAAATTTCAGCAATTTGAGGCCCACCACCATGAACAACAACAGGATTAATCCCCGATTGCTTTAATAGAGCAATATCACGCGCAAATGCTCGCCCCAAAGCAGGATCACCCATAGCATGGCCGCCATATTTTACCACGACCGTTTCATTTTCATATTTTTGCATATAGGGTAAAGCAGACGATAAAAATGCTGCTTGTTTTTCCAAAACATCTACATCACCGTTTTTAGCATCATCCATCAATAGAGCCTCCTCATCACTTTTTACCATCTCTTAATGAAATTTAGGAAAAGTGAAAACAATAAAACCAAACTTTACTCTATCCACCCCCCTGAAAATCGTCAATTTTCCTCTAAATTACGAAAAAGGAATAGCGAAATGAAATACAAAAACTTCCTTTAAAAATTGACAGCGAAAAATTAAACAAAATAGGCGTAAAAAAACGTCATTATTTTATGATCTTATATATAAAATTGAAAAGCAAAATTTTGAAGCTACGCTGCACATTCAACTCATTAGTTTATCCCTACGGATACTTAACAATGAATAGGAATATATACAACCATTGATTTTATAAGATAAAAATAAGTTTCTTATAATAATAAAATTAACATATTCCCAAGATTAAGAAATCACTCAACCGCTTTATAGCTTATCTCAATAAACTATAACTTTGGTTTTAAAAATTTGACTTTTTCTCAATCATAAAACATGAGGAAATGTCAACTGAACGCTCCTCATGGAGAATTATAATAAGTTGATTTATAATAATAATTTATCTTTTTATATCGTAAAATCGAAAAAAGGCTTTGCAACATTATCCATATATTGTGATAGCTCTTCAAAAGCATCTTCGTAAAAGCATTTAATTGTTTAGATTACTCTCTTCGTAAGATTTGATAAAATTTCTCATTTTCATGATCTGTCATTAAGTTTTTCTTTTTGCATAGCAATACATGCTTGAATTATTCAATGTTTTTTAGAATTGTTAATTCTTTTAATGTATTATTTTAATTATGTTATTTTATGAAAAAAGATTCATTTCGTATACTTCTCTTTCCATATCACTAACAATTTCAATAATATGTCGTGCTGTTTTCTAAGCATATTGTGCTATTTTTTATTGTATTTGTTTTTTCTTTTTAAAGGTAACTTCCTCTATCTTCCCACCAACTTTTTATTATGCCAATAAATTCAATTAAGTGAATTCCATCGAATCTGTTTCCCCACAAGAGAGATACATCGAATACCTCAAAAAGTGTTTTGTTATGTCTTCTTTAGCATTCAACACACATTATCTCATTCCACAATTTCTTTGGAACAAAATAAACTTGATTATAGCGTTTTTTATTATCTGGAAGAACTATTTATGACATCAGAAATACAAAACTAAATCCGCATCTAAAAAGACATGATTACTGCTAAAAGCTAAGATGAGGCATGTAAAAGCTATTCCGAACAAAATAACCCTTATTTTAAAGGAAGCAGTGATTAAAACTATGAAAAATGCCAAAAATAAAATCGGTTATAAGAAGTTGATACTTTATTTGAAATAAGATGGATTGCCTAACAGCTTATTTAGCGTTTCTTGGCAAGCTGCTACCTATTTTACAGCTTTATTATAGAGCCTTTAAAAAGAAATACAAAAAATACTGAATGCATAAAGGCAGTTATCATGACACTGGCAATATTTATTATCAATCACTCAATTGCGTTCTTATATGGATAAGCCCTTTTTAAAATGTCATAGACACTCAAAAATAAAACTTATCCATAAAACTCATGAAATGTAAAACTATCAGCAGCAGGAGTTTATCCTAAATTAGCTGTCTCTCTCTTTTCTTTTCAAGAAAAAATGCTTTTCAAAGACAATGAGACAATAGAAAACTTAATGAAAATAACTTTCCCACAGTTCTCTCTAATTATTCTGAGAACATTCACATAATTTTAACCAGAAATATTTTCAAAAAATTCTTTCATACGTGAAAAAAAACCATGTGATTGCGGTGAATTTTCATGATTTGAAAGCTTTTCAAATTTTTGCAACAATTCACGTTGTTCTTGCGTTAATTTCTGCGGTGTCTCAATCGTGATATGGATGTAAAGATCACCCCTTGCTTGCTGACGGCGCAACATGGGCATACCTTTGCCTCTAAGGCGGAATTGACGTCCATTTTGTGTCCCTTCTGGAATCTTAACGCGTGCTTTAACACCATCAAGGTCGGAAACTTCAAACTCTCCTCCTAAAGCAGCTGTTACCATTGAAATAGGAACGCGACAGTGAAGATCTGCTCCTTCTCGCTGAAAAAACTCATGCGGTTTAATGGAAAGGAAAATATAAAGATCACCATTGGGGCCACCACGAATACCAGCATCACCCTCACCAGAAAGGCGAATACGCGTTCCATCTTCAATACCAGCTGGAACATTTACGCTCAATGAACGTTTTTTCTCTATGCGTCGTGTCCCCTGACATTTGGGGCATGGATCCGTAATAGTTTCACCACGTCCATGACATGTAGGACATGTCCGCTCAATAGAAAAGAAACCCTGTGCAGCACGCACACGACCAGATCCATGACATGTTCCACAAACTTGCGGCTTAGAGCCTTTTCTCGCTCCTGATCCTTCACAAACATCACACGTAACGGAACTGGGAATATTAATTTCTGCAGTTTTTCCTGAAAATGCCTCTTCTAAAGTCACTTCCATATTATAACTCAAATCTGCGCCACGTTCGCGACTATCACCACGCTTACGGTGTGTCCCTCCCATAATCTCACCAAAAAAGTCTTCGAAAATATCCGCAAATCCACCACCAGCAGCAAAACCACCAAAGGGATTTGCTCCCCCTTGACCACCGCTATTTTCAAAGGCCGCATGGCCAAATCGATCATAAGCAGCACGCTTCTGGGGATCTTTAAGAACTTCATAGGCTTCGCCAATTTCTTTGAATTTTCGCTCTGCCTCTTTATCCCCCGCGTTGCGATCAGGATGATATTGCATTGCCAACTTACGAAAAGCAGATTTCAACTTTTTATCATCACATTCGCGAGTCACGCCAAGAATTTCATAATAGTCAACCTTCATCATGTATTCCTGATAATTTTTCTGTCATCCATCTTTATGGATAATATTGCTTTTAATTTATATTTTTAGCAACAAAGTTGCAACTTATCTCAAATAATAAAGCCCAGCCTTATATTTCAAAGGCCGGGTTTATCAATTAATCAACACATATGCTGACACTATTTCTTCTTATCATTAACTTCTTCAAAATCAGCATCAACAACATCATCATTCTTTGCCTCTGTTTCAGTGTCAGCGCTCGCTGCTTGTGAGGCTTCGTACATAGCCTGTCCAAGTTTCATACTGACTTCTGCTAATTTTTGCATCTTTGTTGTTACTTCTTCCGTATCACTGCCTTCAAGCGCAGATTTCAAATCAGATATTGCTGTTTCAATCTGTCCCTTTTCTTCAGCTGATACTTTATCGCCATATTCATTGAGCGACTTTTCAGTTGAATGAATAAGAGCCTCCGCTTGATTTCTAGCTTCAACACCTTCACGGCGTTTTTTATCCTCAGCCGCGTGCTCTTCTGCATCCTTTACCATTTTTTCAATATCAGCATCACTTAAACCACCTGATGCCTGAATACGAATTTGATGCTCTTTACCTGTTCCCTTATCTTTGGCCGAAACATTAACAATACCATTCGCATCAATATCAAAAGTAACTTCAATTTGAGGTATACCACGTGGGGCTGGAGGAATACCAACAAGATCAAATTGAGCCAATAACTTATTATCACTTGCCATTTCCCGTTCACCTTGGAAAACACGAATCGTCACAGCACTCTGGTTATCATCAGCTGTCGAAAAAACTTGCGATTTTTTCGTCGGGATAGTGGTATTGCGCTCAATAAGGCGTGTGAAAACCCCACCCAAGGTTTCAATACCCAAAGATAAAGGTGTTACATCTAGCAACAACACATCTTTGACATCGCCTTGCAATACACCTCCTTGGATGGCAGCACCCATTGCGACCACTTCATCAGGATTAACGCCTTTGTGTGGATCCTTACCAAAGAAGCTCTGCACAACTTGCTGAATCTTGGGCATACGTGTCATTCCACCCACTAAAACAACTTCGTCAATCTCACCGGCCTTTAATCCAGCATCTTTCAACGCAGCTTTACAAGGTTCAATGGTACGCTGCACTAAATCGTCAACGAGAGATTCAAATTTTGCCCGAGTCAATTTCATTGTTAAGTGCTTGGGACCTGATTGATCTGCCGTGATAAATGGTAAATTGATTTCTGTTTGCTGTGACGAAGAAAGCTCAATTTTTGCTTTTTCTGCCGCTTCTTTTAAGCGCTGTAAAGCGAGTTTATCATTTTTCAGATCAATTCCTTGTTCTTTTTTGAATTCATCGGCAAAATAACCGACCAAGCGCATGTCAAAGTCTTCACCCCCTAAAAACGTATCCCCATTGGTTGACTTAACTTCAAAAACGCCATCTCCAATTTCAAGGACTGAAATATCAAATGTACCACCACCAAGGTCGTAAACAGCAATTGTTTTTCCGTCCTTTTTGTCCAAACCATAAGCTAAAGCAGCAGCAGTTGGCTCATTAATAATCCGTAAAACTTCAAGTCCAGCAATTTTACCTGCGTCTTTCGTGGCTTGACGTTGCGCATCATTAAAATAAGCAGGAACCGTAATAACGGCTTGTTCAACTTTTTCACCAAGATAAGATTCTGCTGTTTCCTTCATCTTTTGCAAAATCATAGCTGAAATTTGTGACGGAGAATATTTCTTTCCCGCCTCTTCAACCCATGCATCACCATTGTCACCTTTAACAATTTTATAAGGAACAAGCGCTTTATCTTTTTCAACCATAGGGTCATCAAAACGGCGCCCTATCAAACGTTTAACTGCAAAAACTGTCCCTTCAGGATTTGTCACCGCCTGCCGTTTAGCAGGCTGCCCAACAAGCCGCTCCCCCCCATCAGTAAAGGCAACAACGGAAGGTGTTGTTCGCGCTCCTTCTGAGTTTTCAATAACTTTTGCGTTTTTGCCATCCATAACAGCCACACAAGAGTTCGTTGTCCCCAAATCAATACCAATTACTTTTGCCATATTATAATCTCCATTCAGCAAGCTACCTCAACCTTCATAAAGCATCTTTTTAAGATAGCTCCTCATAACACCTAAAGCCCGTATATTGCTTCAAGCAATATAAATAATAATAAACTGCAAGTCGCAACAAGCCTTGCTGCCTCGTATATAAGAACAGGCTTTTATTGCTACAAGAGAATAATGAGAGAAACATCTCCAAAATAAAAAATTTATTTTAAAATAGGCACTCTAATGACCCATAAATACCATATTTATGAGAGACTTGAGAGCATAATATATTTTTCTTGCAATTCTCAAAAAATATATCTTTCTATAAAAATTAAAAAATAAAAGAATGATTGCACTCTCGCTCTTGATCTTCTCATCATTGATAAAATCATACTCACGTAAAAGCTTTTTAAAAGGCGAATAATTTATATCACAAATATTATAAATTTTCCTTGGACTAAAATAGTCATCATATCTAATGCTCATATCAGTAAAGGTATTATCTATCGATCTCCTTTCAAAAATTCTCCTTCTAACGGTCTCATTGTTTGCGGCTATTTGAAATCTGTGCTTTAAATTCATCTAAAGCGTTTTTTCTTAACTGTATAATTTTGAACTTTGAAAATATATAAAAATACCTCTGTATAAACGCTTTAAAATGCCAAGAGCTGTCATAATATTAAAATTGGTAAAGTAGTTGATGATTGTTCTGTATTATATCTTCATTAAGTAAAATAGTAGTGCATCATAGATTTTATACCATTTGCAAATACTATTTATGAGATGAACACGGAAGCGTTAAGAGGTGTGTTGTCATTGTAAATCTTACTGTCTTCTTTTAAATTTCAAGAATTCTATGATTTTTATATTCAAATCAATTTCATTTTAGCATTTCTTTCTTTTATTTTAAATAAAAGCTCTGCTAAAATAAAAATATTCAAAGTGTGAATCTTATGAAGGAGGGTAAATCAATGATGACATCTATTATTAAAAAAATAACAAATCTCATCTTTAAGAATATAATACATACACAATATCCATACAAAAAGGTTATCATAAATATCGTGTGTGCTCTTCTCTTTGCTGGTATAACCTTGCCAGCAGGTGCTCAGCAATATAAACTTGGCGACATAGAAATTCTCAATCCTTGGACACGCGAAACACCTAGAGGTATAAGAGTTGGTAGCGGTTATCTCTACATTATTAATCACAGTAATACCCCAGACCGTTTGGTTTCTATTTCCACAAACGGAGTAAAAACAACAGAGATACACTCTATGGCTGTCGTTAATGATATTATGAAAATGGAAAAAATGCACAATGGCATTGAAATTCCGGGAAATGGCGAAATCACGCTTAAGCCTGGCGGTGATCATATTATGTTCATGGGGCTTTCACAACCATTTAAGTTAGGTGATAAAATTAGCGCAAAATTAACATTTGAGAAAGCAGGAACCATTGATGTTGATTTCTCTGTAAACGCTATGAAAGTACCATCACCTTCTAAATCCTCTCCTGTTCACTAAGCTCCTTTTATTATAAATACACACTTTATAAAATGAAGAAGCGTGAAATTTTTTACGCTTCTTTATTTTTTGTTTAATGCCATCAGTAAAAAATTATCCCCTTTGATGAATTAACTATGGTCAATTTCAGGAATACGTAAAACTTGTCCAGGATAAATTTTATCGGGAGATTTTAGCATTGGCTTATTGGCTTCAAAAATAAATGTGTTTTTATTACCTTGCCCTTTTCCATAAACCTCTTCAGCAATTTTCCAAAGATTATCACCAGATTTAACCTCATAAAAGCGAGAAGTTTTTCTAGGCGTTGTATCTATAACCTTTAATTGATTAACATCTACAGAAGAGATACCTTGTGAATTGCCAACAACCAGCAGTGCTTTTTCAAGTGTTTCCCTATCTGGAACTTCACCGCTTAAAATAGCTTTACCGTCTTCAACTTGAATATTGACTTTTTCTGTACCGAGTTGAAAATGATCAAATGCTCTCTTAAAATCCTTTTCTTTTGGTTCATGGTCCCCAATACCTAACTTTTCCCCTACGGTTTTAATAAAATTAAAAAATCCCATTACGACCTCCTTTCGTGTAGCAGAAACAAATTTTTGTGCATATATTGCCACATTCTTTTCTTTGCTCTTAAAACACATAGGCAGATTTTCTAAACTTCAACAATCAAAACTACATCTGTTCAATTATGAGACAAATACAATAATAAACTTTGTAATAAACCTTGATAAAAAAAGCCTTTATGAAAATTTTCTCTCAAATGAAGGGATCTTAATAGACGTAGAAACATTATAAATTATGAAAGCAAAACAAGATTTTACAGTAATGACAAAAGGTTTTTTACTTTGCTACAATTTGTATCATATTTGTTTTGCAAAAAAAATATGAACTCCCATATAAATAAGTGTGGGTAATTTGCTACCACAGCAATAGAAAGGTCTAAGAAACCATGAAAGATACACCAACAATCACGCAAACGATTGTACTTGTTGATGATGATCGCAATATTTTGACATCTTTATCTTTTGCGCTTGAGACAGAAGGATATCGGGTTGAAAGCTATACAGATGGAGCATCTGCACTCAAGGGTCTCACACTTCACCCTCCACACTTAGCTATTTTTGATATTAAAATGCCCCGAATGGATGGGATGGAACTTTTGCGTCGTTTGCGTCAAAAATCTGATCTTCCAGTTATTTTTCTTACCTCTAAAGATGATGAAATTGATGAATTATTTGGTCTCAAAATGGGAGCTGATGATTTTATTACTAAACCTTTCTCCCAACGTCTTCTTATTGAACGCGTGAAAGCTATTTTACGCCGTTCTAATGCACGTAACCAACCGCTTTCTACAGGAACTTCTTCCACCTCTTCTCTCAAACGCGGAGATCTTGTGATGGATCAAGAACGCCACACCTGTACATGGAAAGATAAACCTGTTATTTTAACCGTTACGGAATTTTTGATTCTGCAAACCTTAGCACAAAGACCAGGAGTTGTAAAAAGTCGTGATGCTTTAATGGATGCTGCTTATAGTGATCAAGTCTACGTAGATGATCGCACCATTGATAGTCACATTAAACGTCTGCGTAAAAAGTTTAAACAAGTGGATGATGATTTTGCAATGATTGAAACACTTTATGGTGTAGGTTATCGTTTCCACGAGGTATAAAACTACTTTGTCGCAAAAATTTGAATGGCAATCAAATCGATGACAGACAATTCTCAACTGGAAACTTTACAAAAAACAACCGTTAATGGTACATCCTCAACGCCATTTCTTATGTTCGCTCGTTTGCATCTTCGAACACAACGTCTCTTTAGACAATTGCTTTTTTCCAGCCTCACACGTCGCATTGTTATATTAAACATTGCTGCTCTTGCTGTTTTAGTTACAGGCATTTTATACCTTAACCAATTTCGCGATGGTTTAATTGAAGCAAAAATCAAAAGTTTATGTACCCAAGGAAAAATTATTGCTGGGGCTATTGCTGCTTCTGCAACAGTAGATACAAATTCTATCCTCATTGACCCTCAAAAACTCTTAGAGTTACAGACTGGTGAAAGCGTTACACCCGCTCCTCAATCAACCGATTCTTGGGATTTTCCTATTAACCCTGAGCAAGTTGCCCCTCTTTTACGGCGTCTTATTACACCTAAAACGACAAGAGCACGTATCTATGATCGTGATGCTACTCTCCTTCTTGATTCGCGCGTTCTTTATTCTAGTGGAGAAGTTTTTAGTTATGATTTACCCCCACTTAAAACAGAACAAAACATGTGGGATCGCCTTACTTCATGGTATTCAAGCGCATTTTATGGCAAAGGTATTGCTCTTGACAGAGAACAAACAAAAACCAGTGGTATTGCTTATCCAGAAGTGTACCGCGCATTAAACGGATCTCTTGCTACGGCTAAAAGACGCAACAGACAAGGGCAATTAATTGTTTCTGTTGCCGTTCCTGTTCAACGCTATCGCGCAGTGGTTGGAGCTCTTCTTCTTTCAACCACTGGTTCCGATATTGATAACATTGTAAAAGGCGAAAGACTGGTTATCTTTAAAGTTTTTGCCGTTGTAGGTAGCGTACTTTTGGTTCTTTCTCTCTTTTTGGCCCATACGATTGCCCATCCATTAAGTAAATTATCTGCCTCGGCTAATCGAGTGCGTAATGGTAATAATCAGCGTGTAGAAATTCCTGATTTTTCAATGCGTGAAGATGAAATTGGTCACCTTTCAACTTCTATTCGTGATATGACTAATGCCCTTTATATGCGTATTGAAGCCATTGAACGCTTTGCTGCTGATGTAAGCCACGAATTAAAAAATCCTCTCACCTCTCTACGCAGTGCTGTTGAAACGCTCCCTCTGGCTAAAAATGAAGAAGCACAAGAGAAATTGCTGGAAATTATTCAACATGATGTGCGCCGCCTTGATCGGTTGATTACAGATATTTCTGATGCATCGCGACTCGATGCAGAGCTTGCACGAGAAACCGCAGAGATTGTTGATATGACACCGCTTTTGGAAAGTCTTGTTCATGCTGTTCAGGAAGTGTATCGTAATACGCAAACTATTGATATAAGCCTTAATATTGTCCCACGTCCTCATGGAAAAGCTTATCTTGTATTGGGACATGAACTTCGTTTAGGACAAGTGATTTCAAATCTTCTTGAAAATGCGCGTTCTTTTATTCCTCGGAATCGTGGCAAAATTTGCATTACTATGAAAAGCCATGCTTCAACCCTTATTTTAACCATTGAAGATAATGGCCCAGGTATTCGTTCAGAAAATATTGAACGCATTTTTGAACGTTTTTATACAGATCGACCAAATGAAGATGCTTTTGGACAAAACTCTGGACTTGGCCTTTCTATTAGTCGGCAAATCATCGAGGCTCATAATGGGACAATTACAGCCGAAAATATTATCGATCCTACACTTGGGAAGTGTAAAACTGGTGCACGTTTTACTATTATGCTTCCGCTTGCTAAATAAATCTTTTATCCAAAGTAAAAGGCATGAAAACAAAATGTGAAATACTCCACGCAAATTGCCTTCAACTGGGCGGCAAGGGGCTGTTAATTATAGGTCCATCGGGATCAGGAAAATCAACCATCACCCTTTCTTTGCTTGACCGCGCTGAGTGGTCAAAACGTGAAGCGAAGCTTATCAGTGATGATTATACAATGTTGCGTGCGGAAAATGGAAAGCTTCACGGATACACTCCCGATAATTTAGAGGGCGGCATCGAGATTCGTGGCGTTGGTCTTTATATGATAGAATTCAAAAAGCACACAACTATCGATTGTGTTATTTTTCTCGGTCCGGAATATGAACGTTTTTCCACAAATAAAACTTTTCAATTTGAAAATTTGCACATTCCTCTTTTAAAACTTCCCTCTCTTCGTGAAGCCGATTGTACAGCCATTTGTCAAGCTATTGAAGCATTTTTGTTTAGAAAAATATGGCAAAAATCTGTCTAATTTTTTTCTAAAGATAAAAAAATCACAATTTTTGCCTTTTTTTTGCAAATTTTTCTTGGCAGCAAGATAAAGCCTTGTACAATGTCTTTCCCACCAACTATGGTTGGGTCTTATTAGTTAACAGGAGTTTGCGTAAATGATTGGACTCGTGCTTGTAACGCACGGTGAGCTGGCTGTCGAATTTTTACATGCCGTGGAACATGTTGTTGGAGTACAAGAAAAGTTCGCAACAATATGCGTTTATCCCGATGACGATATAGATCAGCGCCGAGGTGATATTATAGCCGCAGTAACCGATACAGATACGGATCATGGCGTCATCATATTAACAGATGTGTTCGGTGGAACACCATCAAATATAGCTATTCCTGCTATTGAAAAAGGACGCGTTGAAATGATTGCGGGTGTTAATTTGCCCATGCTTATTAAACTAATTTCTATTCGCAAATGTCCTGATATTTCATTATCAGACGCGTTAAGAATAGCACAAGAAGCAGGGCGTAAATATATTAATGTACCAAGTATGATTTTATAGCGGATAATAAAATACCAATGTTTTCCAAAGATACCCTCCCATGTATAAGTCGTCATTTCAATATCTGTAATAAACGTGGGTTGCATGCACGTGCTTCTGCAAAATTTGTACAAACTGTTGACAATTTTAATGTTACTGTTGAAGTTGAAAAGGACGGGAAAATTGTTGGCGGATCATCAATTATGGGACTTATGATGCTAGCGGCTTCATCCGGTTGCAACCTCACCATTCGTGTTTCAGGACCAGAAGCAACAGATGCTCTTAATGCTCTTGAAAAGCTCATCAATAACAACTTTGGAGAGGAAAACTAGTGCTTTTTCATCATAAACAAAGATGATAATTCTTAGAAAATAGGAACTTTCGATCATTATTTTGAATTTTAATTTCTCTTCCCGCTTTTATACCAATATTCATATCCATTATAGATTGGCATAATTATCATAAATGTAAAAGCTTATAGTAATTTTGTTATGCTCGATTTTTTTCTTCCTTTCCTAACATTATTTGACCAATTTGAATAGTTTTGCGTATTATGGCTATTCCCCGACTTAATCATATAATTAAATTTTTACAGAAAAGAGAACTCTTCACCTTGTATTAAAGTATGCTTTATTTTAGGCTAAAGATAAATGTCAAAATAATTTCGCACATCAAAAATCTATCAACTTTTCTTATTTTCTGCTAACTTTGTAGCCTTTATAATACACAAGTAATCTTCCATTGCACATCATTGTGATACAGATCCTGAAAACGCAATTCTTATCAATATCATAACCATTTTCTTAAAACGAATAAGCTTTGTACGACCATAATTATAGTAAGCATTTTTTAGACATTCTTTTTCTATACTATTGCCTTGTTTTCTGTGGTACGTGCCCCGCCCTTATTATCTATATTGCGCTTGGGATAGCATCTTTCATTATAAGGAGATAATATCATGGGTCGTCTATTTAGTGCTCTTCAGATTCCTCAACAAACAACAAAAGCCCTCGTATCATTGCAAAATGGCTTACCAAAAGCGCAATGGATCAACCCGCAAAATTTTCATGTCACCTTATCTTTTTTTGGCGAAGTTGAAAGCTCCTTAGCAGATGAAATTATGCATACCTTTAACACTATAGAACTTCCTTCTTTTACGCTACAGATAAAAGGTTTTGAAGTTTTTGGTTCAGAAAATGCTCCTCATTCTCTTGTGGTTCGCATTGAACCTTGTGAAAAGCTTACTCTTTTACATGAAAAGATGCAATATATTCGGAATAAATTAGAGTTAAAGCCTGATGAAAGACTGTTTATTCCGCATATCACTCTTGCACGAATATTTGATATTAATCTTAAAGATCTTTCTTCTTATCTATCTTTTCAAGATGATTTTTTTGTCCCTCCTTTTGAAGTTGATCATTTTGTTTTATTGTTATCGGCCTCTCCCTTAAATAAGGCTCCCTATATTGTAAAAGGAAGTTGGGCGCTTCAAAGATAAAAGGGTGTTTATAACACCCTTTAAAAACCCTTTAAGAAAAGACTTCATATATGTGTAATTGCAGGGAATACTGCATTTTATGTTGGAGATTTATTATTGATGTGTTTTAAGCCGAATCAGCTTCAACAGAAGCTTCTTTTGCTCCTCCTTTAGCTACACCCACTATAGCTGGACGTAGTACCCTTTCCCCGATAATATAACCTGCCTGAACCACTTGTTGAACAGTATTATCTGGAACATCAGCATTGGGAATTTCAAACATCGCTTGATGAAAGTGAGGATCAAATTTTTGCCCCTCTGGATGAATTTTTTGCACCCCATGACGTTCTAATGCTGCCATCATGGCACGTTCAGTCATTTCAACGCCTTCTGCCAATGATTTCAAACCAGCATCACTCTCCCGTGCACCTTCTGGAATAGCTTCCAAAGCACGATTGAGATTGTCAGAAACCGATAACATATCCCGTGCAAAATTAGCAATGGAATAAGCTCTTGCATCCGCCACATCTCGCATAGTACGGCGTCGAAGATTTTCCATATCTGCAACAAGACGTAAAAGCTGATCTTTCAGTTCTTTATTTTCATCCTGCAAAGACGCTAAAAGATCACTAACCTCATTGCTTTCTGTTTCAACGACTTCGTGTTCCTCTGTTTTATGTGTTTTTAAAAATTCATCGGCTGCCTGTTTAAGTGTATTACGATCAGCTGGATTTTTTAAATCACAATTTTCAAATGAAGCGTCAGTAAATTTGTTTTTTTCATCAGACATAAAAATTTTATTCCTTCATAAGATTTGTTATTCTCGATATCGAAATTCTACAGACAAAAATCAAGGGGTAGCAATGTATATAATACAATGAGCTTTTATAGTACAAATACTTACTTGCATCGTTTTAACGCAATAACTGTGACACAAGTTGAGCTGTATAATCAACCATGGGCACGATCCTTGCATAATTAAGCCGTGTAGGACCAATAACACCTAAAGCACCAATGACTCTTTGTTGTGAATCACGATAAGGTGCTACAACTAAAGAAGAACCAGAAAGAGAAAATAACTTATTTTCTGAACCAATAAAAATTCTAACCCCAGAACCTTCATCCGTTAAATCGAGAAGCTGTGCCATACTCTCGCGCGTTTCAAGATCATCAAACAAATGGCGTAACCGTTCTAAATCTTCTTCTGCTTTCACATCTTCAAGTAAATTGCTACGCCCGCGAACAATGAGGTGTATTTTATGATCAGCATCTTCTCCTCCCCAAAGAGCTAATCCCGTTTCAACAAGATGATGTGATAAATCATCAAGTGCGGCCCTTGTTTCTGCGCATAAGCGGGCAATTTCCCCTTTAGCTTCACTCAATGTACGCCCTTGAATATGGGCATTGAGAAAATTCGTTGCTTCCGTCAATTGTGCATGGGTAACCCCTTCTGGTAAATGAACAATACGATTTTCAACTTCACCTTGTTGAGTCACCAAAACGGCAAGAGCGTGCTCCCTATCAAGGCGCACAAATTCAATATGTTTCAATGTTCCTTCTTGTTTTGTTGCTAAAACAAGCCCTGCCCCACGTGAAAGATCTGAAAGAACTCGGCTTGCTTGAACAAGAAAATGTTCAACCGATTGTGCATGACCAGCCTCTTTGACTTGCATTTCAATATTTTCTCGCTCTTCGTTTGGCAAATCACCCGCTTCCATAAATGCATCAACAAAAAAGCGTAAACCTGATTGTGTCGGCATTCGACCCGCAGAAACATGTGGTGCATAAATCAAACCGAGATGTTCAAGATCACTCATCACATTGCGAATCGTCGCAGGCGATAATGTCTGTTGTAAAAGCCGCGAAAGATTACGTGATCCTACAGGTTCACCATCATTAAGATAAGCTTCAACAATATGGCGAAAAATATCACGCGAACGTTCATCAAGATATTTTAGTTCATTATCAATAGTTTTGTGCTTCATCACAATTGTTTCACTACTTTTAAAATCCTCATCTCTTATATAAGTTTTGCCAAGGTTTGGTCAAATAGTCTAAAGTAGTATAAAAACATATTATCCTATTGAGCTGTAAAATGCTACCTTTCAGAGTGATGCTTGATAAATTACGCAGGAAATATTTTTGTTAGAGTGTGTGAGAAATATTTAAGATTAAGAATTGATCTGTAAAGTGGTCTGCTGTAGGGACTTGTCAAGAGAATCTAGATTGATTAAAAACCGCTGTAAATAGAAAATTTCACCCTTTAGAGCAAGCAGAAAATTGGAAGTTTACCATAAAATGCTATCATAAAAAAGACATGTCTTTCCTATCTTTGCAAGGTTATCTTCGTGCAAGATAAAAAATTTTATTGGAATAAAATATCATAAAACGTGTAAAATAATCATATTATGTGAAATTAAGCAGAATGTGTGTGTATATGAGCATTTAAACCGTTTTTAGCACAAAAATAATTCCCCTTTCATTTTTGGAGAAATCTATATGAGAAGCATAGCAGATCAAAAACTTGTCATTGCTACACATAACACCGGAAAATTGCATGAAATCACTACTTTAATTACGCCTTTCGGTTTAATAATACAATCGGCAAAAGAACTGGGCTTGCCAGAACCAAAAGAAACGGGAAAAACATTTGAAGAAAATGCTTATATTAAAGCTTTTTCAGCAGCAAAAAAAACAGGACTTCCTGCCCTCTCTGATGATTCAGGCTTAGAGATAGATGCATTGGAGGGTGCGCCAGGCGTTTATACCGCTGATTGGGCAATTCAAGCCGATGGTACACGTAATTTTCCAAAAGCTATGAAAAAAATAGAAAATGAACTCCAAAAAGTCGGAGCACGAGAAAAAAGTCAACGGAAATGCCGTTTTATATCCGTCATTTGCATTGCATGGCCTGATGCTCATGCAGATTACTTCCGCGGATGCGTTGAAGGAACGTTCATTTGGCCTCCACGGGGAGATAAAGGCTTTGGTTTTGATCCTATTTTTTTACCCGATGGATATGAAAATACCTTTGGAGAAATGTCAACAGAGCAAAAACACAACTGGAAACGTAATGATCTTCCCCCTCTTTCACATCGCGCACGTGCTTTCAAACTTTTGGCAGAAAACCTTTTAGCATTCTCATGAATGAACCTTTTGGCATTTACATTCATTGGCCCTTTTGTGTAGCTAAATGTCCTTATTGTGACTTTAATTCGCATGTTCGCATCCATGGTGTTGATCAACCACGTTTTGTCACCGCCTTTAAGCGCGAAATAGAAACGCAATACCACAAAATAGGCCCACGCCATATTACAAGTATTTTTATTGGTGGAGGAACCCCTTCCCTTATGGAGCCGCAAACTGTCGATGCCTTATTGCAAGCACTTGCAAAAAAATGGGTAGTCGATGATAAAGTTGAAATTACATTAGAAGCTAATCCATCCAGTGTGGAAGCAGAGCGCTTTCGTGGATATCGTGTGGCAGGTGTTAATCGCTTATCTCTAGGGATACAAGCGCTCAATGATAAAGCATTGCGCAAACTTGGCCGACTCCATAATGTGGAACAAGCTCTTTGCGCTATTACTTTAGCACGGCAAATTTTTCCACGTTTATCTTTTGATCTCATTTATGCCCGTCCCGAACAAACCCTTGAACAATGGAAATCTGAACTTGTACAAGCAATTGATTTAGCAGCGGACCATCTTTCTCTTTATCAATTGACAATCGAAGAAGGAACTGCCTTTAAACGGCTTCATGATGCAGGAAGACTTATCCTTCCCCCATCAGAGCTAGCAGCAGATCTGTATCATCTTACTCAAGAAATAACGGCACTACATGGACTTCCTGCCTATGAAATCTCAAACCATGCAATGCCCGGTGCCGAATCAGCACACAATCTTCTTTATTGGCGTTATCACCAATATGCAGGCTTTGGTCCAGGAGCACATGGACGTTTCATTGAGCATACACCGAATCATTCCTCTTTCTGTTCAAAAACATTGTCATCACACCTTGAAAACCGCGAACGTTATGTCACAATAAATGAAAAGCATCCCGAACAGTGGCTTAATTTGGTAGAAACAACAGGACATGGCTGTATTGAAACAGAACATTTAACCACTGAACAACAGGCAAATGAAATGCTCCTTATGGGATTACGCCTTTGCGAAGGCTTAGAACTTATACGCTATGAAACTTTAAGCCCTAAACGCATTCCAATGGAAAAACTGATCGATTTACAACACCAAGAATTGATAGAAATGGTGGATAACCAACGCTTAAAAGCAACAACCAAAGGACGTATTGTTCTTGATCACATCATCAGCCAACTCGCAAACTAAAGTTTTTATAACAACATACTTATTTTAATCATAATTATCATTTTTCACAGCAAAGGTGAGATTAGAATATCGTGAGATTCTCTCATTTCAAAACTATTTATAGCAAGCTAGTTACCGCCATTTGCTTACACCTTAAAAAGGGAGAAGCATGTGGATAAAAACTATAAAAAAGGAGTAAAAAGGCCTCTGATGAACACTCTTAAATGCTAAAAGCTATTGCAATATTTTGAGCTAGAAAATGTATGGTGCTCTAACTTTATTTTTCATAAACATAAAGATGAGGAGGCATTATAGATTTTATATTACAACATTCATAAGCACCGTAGTAGCACAAATGTGATAAACATTGAGAAAATTTCTTTAAAACAAGTATGTGAATGCATAATACGATAATGTATTGTTCTTTATGAAATCGTGGCACCATTTAAAGAACCAGAGAAATAAGCATGAAGCCATGCATCAGTCTCTGATTATTTAAAAAGATATTACTCTAGTTACTTTTGAAAACCGTAAAGCCGAATAAAAAAGAAAGTAAAAAAGCACGCTGATTTTCACCTTTATACCTTTTATATTTTCCCTCAATCAGGTTGTGGTTGTATGTCTGTTTCAGAGATTATAAAAAATAGATATACACAATGCTTTTATCCCATTTTGGCATATAAAAGCTGTTGTCGCAAAAAATACTGAACCAATATTTATTTGAGATACGCGGCTGTATGATCGGTATTAATTTATAGGTAACAGCAACATCATGAGCTTTACTAAACAAATAATGCGCTCAAATGGCAAATATACTAAATATGAATCGGTATTGCTTTGTTAGCGAGCGAAACGATGTTAATCTCATATGATCTTACTTGTATGCGTATATGCTTATAAGTGTCTGTACCCGTCCTTTAAGGTTATTTAATTAAAAAATTGAGAATAATACTAGGACAATCTTTGGTTAAAGAAATCAACCTGCTGCTACAAAAAATTCTGTGTATCTTTATCATAACCAAGATTAAAGCTGATTAAATAAGCTCACCTTCTATCTCGTAATGATTTGCAACGGAAGTTCTTGGGGACAAAAAAGCAGAGCAAAATATATGAAATAAAACAAACTTAAAGCGCTTTTCCTATAGGCTTTATTCTAAGAGAGTCTAATTGGAACAAGAAGTACCTTTTATGCGAGTGCAGAAAACATATAAAAACATGAGCTGTGAATGAGCGCATTTATGTTGTACGAACTTTTTACAATAGCAGCATGTTTTTGTGTGTCTTTATGGCATCAACCTGTCATCACACAATGATGATATAATATTCATTGTTTTCCATATATGATTGCGTGTGACTTCCTTTCTACACCTTAAAGAACGAATATTTTCAATCCAATATGGTCTAAACAGTTCTGCTTCTTCAAGCAGATCTCTTTTGGCTTTTCAATTATGTAATTCACTTAACTAAAGACTCTACAGGCAAGAATCCCAACTTAAGAATATTCATCACTTACTCTAAGACTACTTAATATATTAAGTTTTACGAGTCTCGTATCACCACACCATAAATGGCAATATCTTATGGCACAACAAGATAAAGGTATTTTTGAACCAGCAACCTTTTCTTTATGCAAAAAATTCAATAATAAAACGCTCATAAATAGTAGTAAGTGTTTCTATTGCATCAAGGGCTACACACTCATCTACCATATGCATCGTTTGCCCTGGTAAGCCAAATTCAACCACTGGGCAATAATCCTTAATAAATCGCGCATCTGAAGTACCACCAGAAGTGGAACATTCTGGTATATTCCCTGTTACACTTTTAATAGCATTGGATAAAGTTTGAATGAGTTTATCATTTTTGGTCAAAAAAACATCTCCTAAACTTGGAATCCATTCAAGCTGATAAGAGGGATATTGATCACCATTGTTTTTTGATTGCACCAAAGCAAGACGCTTTTCAATTTCCTTCATCAGTGTTTCTTTTGTCCAAAGATCATTGTAGCGTATATTAAAATGAACTGTTGTCTGCGCTGGGATAACATTGACCGCTAAATTACCGGTATCGATGCTTGTTAGCTCTAAATTACTGGGTTGAAAATTTTCTGTCCCTTTATCTAAGACGATTTGTGTCAATGCTTGAATAAGCTTACTTGCCAAAGGCAAGGGATTGGCAGCCCTCTCTGGAAAAGCAACATGACCTTGACGACCCTTCACGGTAATGACACCAGAAATCGATCCGCGGCGACCAATTTTGATAATATCACCAACAGTCTTTACGCTTGTTGGTTCTCCCACAAGAGCCGCAGTCCATTTTTCGCCTTTTTTTTCTGCCCATTTGAGAAGTTTTACCGTACCATTAACAGCAGGCCCCTCTTCGTCACCAGTAATTAAAAGGCTTACCCTTCCTTTAATGGGTCGTTTCTCAAGAACTCGCGCTAGAGCCGCAATAAAACAAGCGATACCACCCTTCATATCAACAGCACCCCGCCCATATAATTTCCCCTGATCTATAACAGCTTCAAAAGGTGGGTAAGTCCAATCTTCCAATGCACCTGGCGGTACGACATCCGTATGACCCGCAAACATAAGATGGGGTCCTTCACTCCCCATTTTTGCATAAAGATTTTCAACATTATCTGTATTTTTATCCGTAAAAACAGGGCGATCGACGTGAAATCCCATTTTTTTCAAAAATTGTTCCAAAGTTGATAAAGCCCCTGCTTCATGAGGTGTAACAGAAGGACAACGAATAAGTGCCTGTAATAGCTGAAGTGGATCTGTAAGAACAGACATAAAAAACCTTCCCATTTTTTTATAAGTCATCGGAACTTAGGGTTATTACGCTGAATTACAAAAAAGATAAAGCAAAACATTGAAGACACTCAGCAAACCAAGCAGGGGAGAACAATCGTGCTGAGAGCTTCAATGGCTTCCTCATTATACATGAGCAAGCACACACTCAACAAAACACTCAACAAAAAGTTCCGTTAAATATTGCCTTCATTTGAAAGTTTTTTACGCCTCTAAATTATATGAATCAAAATTAATTGCATGCAGTCTAGGAGCATTTTCTTTCAACCAAGCACGATATGTTTTACTATCAGGACATAGCTCTTCACAAAGAGCCCAAAATCTTGGCCCATGATTCATTTCAACAAGATGAGCAACTTCATGGGCAACAACATACTCAACAACTTCTTTTGGTGCCATAATAAGGCGCCAAGAAAAAGAAAGACGCTTATCGATTGAACAAGAGCCCCAACGACTTCTCGTATCTTTATAACAAATGGATTTGACTTTACGCTCTACCTGATGAGCATAATGTGCCACCAAAGGCGTTATAATAAGCGCCGCTTGTTTTTTCAAAACGTCAGCAATGCGTCTTGGGAGATATTCTAATTGACCATAAACAATAATTTCAGGCCCTTGCTCCGCATCTGCTGTAATGATTTCTGTTACCCCACGTCCCTCTCTATGCTTTATGGTATGAGAAACACCCAATAAGGGAATTGTCGCCCCCTCTTTGAGATAAGCATTTTTATGAGAGATTTGTACATGAGCAAGACGTGCCTCAATCCAAGATCGATGCTTTTCAATAAAATTTTCAACCGCATAGAGATTTATTGCTGGTGGTGTTGTTACACAAATCTCCTGACTTCTGGCATCAATACGTAAGGTAAGACGGCGCGCATACTTATTTTCCCGCACCCGTACAGGTACAGAGCGCTCAGAAAAAATAAAATGCTGTTTAGAAATGCTCATATATTTTTATCTTCATCAATAAATGTACCCCTTACTTTGCATTAATCTGATTAATAAAAGATCTCAATACTGTTTCAAGGCAATCTAAATCTTGTGGACGAGAAAAGCGATGATCCGCATCACGAACAAGTGTCAATGTTACATCATGGAGAGGTAAATGATCAAGTAAAGTCAATGTATGCTGATAGGGGATATCTTCATCTTCCATCCCTTGTAGAATATGGACTGGACATCCAACATCAATGCATCCTTTCATAACACAATTTTCGCGCCCATCTTCAATCAATGTTTTTGTAAAGGGCATTGGCTCTGTATCATCAACTGCAGGTCGTTCAATATAGCCTTTCTCCTCCAAAATCTTCCATTCTTCTGGGCCTAATTTTGGTTCCACCAATGTTTGTGTAAAATCAGGTGCTGGAGCAATCAATATCATGCCAGCAAGCTTCTTATTTTTCTGTGCTAGCATCATTGCAAGCCTTAGCGCAATCCACCCCCCCATAGAGGAACCAATCAAAATTTGTGGACCCTCACAATAGGTTTCAAAAGTCGCTAAACTTTCCTTAACCCAACGCGAAATTGTTCCTTGAAAAAAATCACCTTCAGATTCTCCATGTCCAGAATAATCAAAACGTAAACAAGACAAATCATTCTTCTGAGCAAACTGATCAACTAACGTTGCCTTACTTCCTAACATATCGGATTGATAGCCAGGAAGCCAAACCAAACCTGGAGATTGGCGCCCCTTGCGATAGCGTACTGCAAGTGCGGTGTTCTCAAATGAAAAAAACTGACAAGGAATATTTTGATCCATGATTTTTTATCCTCTATAAAACAATTTCTTTAAATTAAGAGAAAAACTTTTATAATCTAAATCATTCCAAAAAGTAATAAATCAAATAATGAAAATAACACGAATTATAGTTGTTTTTAGGTACATAATTGTATATTAAATTAACTGTAGTTGAATCAAAATTTAAGGAGCATAAACCATTCGTAAACCGTTTAAAATGACACCTACCCAAAAAGACGGACCACGTTCAAATCAGGATATTCGGGTACCTCATGTTCAGCTTATCAATGATGAGGGACAACATCAGGGAGTTGTTGCGATACAAGAAGCTCTTGCTATGGCTGCAGATGCGGGACTTGATTTGGTTGAAATTGTACCAAATGCGGAGCCACCTGTATGTAAAATCATCGATTTGGGAAAATTAAAATATCAAACCCAAAAAAAAGCTGCTGAAACACGTAAGAAGCAAAAAGTCATCGAAATCAAAGAGATTAAGATGCGCCCAAATGTTGATGTCCATGATTATGGAGTTAAACTCAAGGCTGTTCATCGCTTTATTGATCATGGTGATAAAGTAAAGATTACTTTGCGTTTTCGTGGTCGTGAGATGGCTCACCAAGATCTTGGATTAAAGCTTCTTCAGCGTGTGAAAGAAGATACAAGTGAAATTGCCAAAATCGAATTGGAGCCAAAGCTTGAAGGCCGGCAAATGATGATGGTGATAGCACCTAAATAGTTTTGCATTGGAATAATATTCGCATGCAACGCATCAAAATGATGTGTATAGTATTATTTAGAAGCACCACATAGAATTTTTGTGGTGCTTTTAAGGTTTTATAAATGTGTATAAATCCTTTTAAGAGTTTAATAATGCTTTATCAATTTATAAGAAGAATTCGTTATTTTGCATATTAATGAGAAAGCTCAAACATCGTAAGGTCTTCTTATTTCAATCTCTCTTATCATGCAATGCGGCAAAATTGTTTGCTTACACATCACAAATGGAGATGATACATAAAATTATTAAAAAAGCAGAAATGTTTTTTGTGAACCATTTCAAGTGCCAAAGACTATCACAATATGGAAATTGGTAAATACAATAGAGAAACTCGCCGGTACCTTTTATTGAAAACTAAAAATAATGATGAACAACGAATTTTCGTTATACCTTTCACAGAAACTTTGCACTACATTCTTCACTCTCACCGTCGTGAAATTGATGTGATGAACCTTGAAAGAAAAAGCTATTTTTGTAAAAAAGATTAAGGGGCTTTTTAATTAAGAGTGTTTCAATCTTGCATAAAATAATGAGAGAATATAGAAGCTCTTCATGGCTAAAAAACAAATTTCCTCTTTTGACAAACATCTTATTATCCGCCTTTTGCGAGAAAATTTTCGTAAACATATGCGTTGGTACAGTGCGGCTATCTTCTCAATGATCATCATTTCTTGTACCACAGCAACCAGTGCATGGATTATGCGGGATGTTGTTAATCAGATTATTGATGCACAAAATTTTCCTATGATTGTTTTGATTTCTAGCTTCATTGCTTTTATCTTTATTCTCAAAGGAGTTGCAACTTTTTTCCAAACTTACTTTCTAAACAAAGCAGGCAATAGTATCATTGCTGAACAACAGCGTAAAATTTTTGCACGACTTATGGAACAAGGAGTCTCTTTTTATCATAATAACACTTCATCTGATCTTCTTGTTCGTGTAACTCATAACGCGACAGCCGTACGTAATATAATTGATACTATTATCACAACTTTTGTACGTGATTTGCTTTCCGTTAGTGGTCTGTTGCTTGTCATGTTCATTCAAAACTTTGTGTTAATCTCCATTACTTTAATCGTAGGACCACTAGCTTTTTTAGGCGTTCGAATGGCTTTAAAACGCGTTCGCAGCTTGATGGAAAAAGAGCTCCTTTCACTTGGTGAAATTATCAAAATCGTACAGGAAACGGCTGTTGGTATTCGAATCATCAAGGCCTTTTCACTAGAAGAAGTCATGAAAAAACGGATGGACAAAGCCATTTGTGATGTTGAAAAACAAACAAACAGTATTGCAACACTCGAAGCTATTACCAATCCAATTATGGAAACACTCACGGGTGTTGCCATTGCAGGTATTATTTGTTTTTCCGGTTATCTTGCAACCCAACGCGCAGGTGTTCAAGGTGAATTTATGTCCTTTATTGTTGCTTTACTTTTAGCTTATGAACCCGCAAAAAGACTAGCAAATGTACGTGTTAAAATTGAATCTGGCTTGGTCAATATCCGTACGATGTTTGAAATACTCGATTGTCCCCTTACAGTTGTAGAACATAAAGAAGCTAAAGATCTGAATAAAACGCAAGGAACTATTCGTTTCGAACATGTTTCTTTTGCATACACTAATAACAAAATGATATTGAAAGACATCAACCTAGAAATAGAAGCCGGAAAAATGACAGCATTGGTGGGACCATCCGGTTCGGGAAAATCAACCCTTATCAACCTTATTATGCGCCTCTATGACCCCACAAAAGGACGCATATTGATTAATGATCAAGACATTCGCTACACAACATTTCGCTCTCTGAGAAACCTGATGGCCTATGTAGGACAGGATACTTTTCTCTTTCAAGGAACTGTTAAATATAATATCGGGCTTGGAAAAGAAGGGGCTAGTGATGACGAAATTATCGAAGCAGCAAAAGCAGCAAATGCTCATGACTTTATTATGAGTTTGCCAAATGGTTATGATACACAGATAGGTGATAATGGCTGTAATCTTTCAGGGGGGCAAAAACAACGACTCGCTATCGCTAGAGCAATGATTCACGATAGTGAAATTCTGATTCTTGATGAAGCAACAAGTGCGCTCGATTCACACACCGAAGCACAAATTAATGAAGCTATTCATCACCTTACTAAAGGACGCACAACGATCATTATTGCTCATCGCCTTTCAACGATTGCTCGTGCTCATAAAATTGTGGTCATACAAAATGGACAACTGATTGAACAAGGTACTCAAAAAGAATTGCTCGCAAAAGAACATGGGTTTTATAAAAAACTTCATAATATCCAGTTCAAAAAACATACCCCCTAATTTCTAGATCCTTAAATAAGATTTGAAATAAAAAATGGATAGAAGGTAATGCTCCATTTATAAAAAAAGACTTGTTATCAAGAAAAAGCATTACTTCAATCAAGAATTGGTAAATAATTTATGGTTTATTGAAAATAAAATTCTTGGATTTAGATGAAAACTTTACTCGTTGTTTTGTTGAATGCAAAAGATAAGATGTAATTTGCTTATTGCAAATTTTCTTTATATTTATGATGAATCAATCAAAAGCGCTTGTTGTACGTTATAAGAGATATTGGTATATGCATAAAAACTCTTAAGATAAGCAATAAAAATACCTCTACACTTTCAAATGAAAAGATTGTCAGCAACATGAGAAGCTGGAAAATAGAATGATAATGCCGGCTTATAGCTTTAGTAAATACTTATACCTTTATTAATAATGGTAGTGTGGATTTTATACCATTCATAAGAGGTACTTTATACCATTTCACAAGCAATCTTATGAAATAGACTCAAGCGCACACTGAGAAATGTTACTTTAAAACAAGTACATAAACTTGCAATACAATAATGTTATATTTTGGAGTACTCTGTTCGCGGAGCTATTCGTTATAAGAAAAGTGATCTCATTCAAGACACAATAAACAAAAATCTAAAATAATAGGTAATTTTTATTATTAAAAAATATTGCTTTAAATGCGTTTGACAATAAAATCGATATCTTATGAATTCTCCGCTTAACGCTTTTGTTTATCACGTTCTTTAATGGAATCATGTCCTTCACATAAAAACAGAATGCCATTGTGTTGCAAATTCACCTGCTTGTTTTAAAGAAACCTCTCTCAAAGTCTTCCCCAAGCCCATTTCGCGATAACGTCCGTGAATTGTATAATGATAAATCCATTAAGCTGCCCTATCTTTACGCTTATGGAGTAACAAGCTGGCACCATTCACACTATTCTGCCAACTCCTAATGTTGCGACAGCTCTTAGCTCTCGAGATGATTCATAAGAGGCATTTTTAGTCATTTCTTAATAGTTTTATCCACACAGGATTCTCCGCTTGTAGTATACAAACCGAATGGTTTTGATTGATTCAATACGAAAGAGATTCGTACGATATGCAAAGTTCTAATTCAAGTTGAATAACAATAAATTATCTTTATAAATCAATATATTGCACAGAATCCATTCTTTAGGCAACAGCACGATATGGGCTTGAAAACAAGGTAAGGTACTTCTCTAAAATAAATATATAGCAGCAAAATAACATACTATCTTTCGTGAAGATTTTGTCCCTTTAGAGAATAGCATAACAAAAATCGAATATTTCAGATATATCTCTTCACGCCTCAACAAAAAGCTTCTTCTTTTATAGGATTTCTAGTCTATGCCTCCTTCCTCAGATTTAGAAATGAGAGACAAAACGAAGAAATTGTTTTTTTAAAATTCAATCTTTAATAATCTCTTTCATAAAAGAGACCTATACTAGAATTTTGTTCATTTCCTATGGCACCTTTAGCTTTGAGATGACGCGAAATATCTAAATTAATTGTCCCTTTCGTCGTTCCATCAGACCCTGCTTCAAAACCCAAATAAATATTATTGTGTATGTAGCGTCCAATACGTAAGCCTGTATTCCCCTTCTCATTAACGATAACATCAAGATCATCAAGTCCAATTTTAGTTCGTAAAGTATTCAACAAAGATGTATTAGAACTACCTGCAAGATCAGCCGCTGCTGCTGCAAGTTGAGCAATCTGAAATGGTGATAATTCATTAAGAGAGCGATTAAAAATCAAACGCGCCAAAATCTCATCCTGAGGCAAATTTGGTTGTGATGAAAAATTAATATCAAGATTATCAACCGTCCCACTTACAGTTACAGTGACACGAATATCACCACTGTTATTGTTGGTTACAAAATAAACCGTAGGATTAAGATTACCACTAAAACTCGCTTGTCCTTGATCAAAATTAAGACGTTGCGACAGGATATCAAAACGTCCACGAATCATTCTAAATTCACCAACTGGATGCACATCATTCAATGGACCTGCTAGATTAATGCGTCCTCCCAGTTCAGCATCTAAGCCTTTTCCGCGTACAAAAAATTGATTGCGTGCTGTAATACGCATGTTTGATAGCACGACAGATGAAGATTCTTGTGTAACTATACGGCTTTTGCTTTTGTTCGTGTTCTTAACATCAGCACGTTCAAGTGTTGTTTGAATCGATTTAGTTAAATTCTTATTTCTAACATCAAGAAACTTGGCACTTTTAAAATGATCAGGAACAAAAACTTCAGCTTTTTCAACGATGATATCACCACCAAGAACAAGACTATTTAAAAAATGACCTGTCATTGTCATCTCACCTGATAATGTTGCCAGAATCATAGAACCATCATTATAATTGGCATTATCAAGATGAAATATCAAATCTGTCTCTAGACCATTAGAGATACGACCTGAAGCAGAAATTCCTCCCCCCTCAAACGAAGAAGCTGAAGCTTTTTCTATAAGGATATGATCACCTTTCAATTTGCCTTCAATTGTTATATTATTTAATCCTACATTTGTTTGTGAATCAAAAAAGCTACCGTCGCCTATAGAAATATTTCCTATCAATTGTGGCTTTGATAATGACCCATTAAGAGCTGTATCAATTCTTGCTGTACCCGTTATATGTGCACCACGCTTAGCTAATAAGAGATTAACAAAATCAAGAGGCATTATCCCTTTAACGTTTAATTTTGCCTCTGAACCATTAAGAGATACAGGCCCATGGATGGAAAGATCTAATCCTTTATCTCCAGTAGCTATCATATTTTCAATATGAAATGTCGATTTTTTATAAGAACCACGAGCATTTATATTGATTGACATCGGTCCTTTATGCGTCATAGCGGTTAAATTTTGACTAGAAAGCTCAAAATGAGCAGATGGATCCTTCATTGTTCCACCAATATCAACTTTACCTATCACTGTCCCATCAAGCGCTTGTCCTGCAATAAAACCATTCGCCAAACGTGCAGATAAATTTTGCAAATTAATATGAAGATCAAGCGCATTTTTCTCTAGAGATACACGCCCCTGAGCTTGTGCTTGTACTCCTTCTCCTGTTAAATTTGCATTCAAAGTAAGATTTTGATCTACAGTATTTCCCGTAGCAGAAAGAGAAAAAGGCATAATTTTTTTATCTTGAAAAGCAACGGTTGTCAGTCCCTCACCTTTTATATCGTAAGTTATATCAGGTTTTTTTAAATGACCACGAATCATAACCTGCCCTGTTACACTCCCTGCTGCTCCAAGATCGGATTTCCACAGATTGACTAAAGCAGCAGGAAGCGCATTCATTGTAAGTTGTAAATTCAGGGTATCTTGAATATTTCCTGCTAAAATGATGTTGCCTCCATTTATTGCAATTCCTAATTCATTGATTGTCATTCCATCTTTATCAAAAGAAATTATAGATGGCTTCGGCAATGTTGCATGAAAAGTATGTTGTTTTAAGTCCACAGCTTCAATTTGCACTTCTCGTTTTATACTTTCTGGAAGTTCCTCAACCATTAAACGACCAGAAAGCCTTGCATTGAGAGTATCATGCAACATCGCCTGGACAGTAAAAACCGTTTGTCCATTATTCCTATCAGCGTGAGCATTTAAACGATTGACTATTACCAAAGGTGTTTGAATATGTTCTGCATTGATAACTCCTTCAAACTGAGTCATGCCAAAAGGATCGAATATGTCAGCATCTATTGCCAATTTTTTTATTTTATTCTTGGAAAAATTCAAATGGTTAACATGCGCCTTCACATTGGTTTTTTGTCTGCCATTTTGTTCATCAAAAATAAAATCTCCTTTTACTTTTCCACTACCATCCTGCAAAAATAACGCTGAAAGTACGGAAATATCATCGGCATCAATATGCAGCGCTCCTTTCAAAAAACCGCCAAGTTGTTGAGAAAGATCACCCGTTATTTTTGCACTTCCCCCTCTAATATCGATATTTTCAAGTTTTCGAATTTTATGAGAATCTTCAAAAGAGGCCGATAAATGCAAAGGTTTCTTAGCAAAAATTCCTTCACCTTTTACCACCCCTGTTAAAGAAGTAACTGGTGCTGTATTATCTACAAATGCATCTATGTTAAATGTTGTGTTTTGAAGTTTCTTCCCTACAATTAATGCTTCAGAAATATGGGCACGTGTATTTAGTTTTATATGGCTATTGCGCCCTCTCGCCGTACTTTGAATTGTAAGTGCACCGCTTATCTTTGAGTCTAATTTGGACAAATCAGATATTTGAGCAGATAGATCCATTTTAGCGCTTTCATCTGAAAAATAACCATTAGCCTCTATATTTGTATATTGATTTTTCAAATTAAAATGACGTAAAGTGAAGCCCTTTGTATTTCGAGCAGTGCCACCTGAAAGAGTAGTATTTCCTTTGAATAAACGATCAAAAGACTGCACGCCTATTTTCATATCGTCAGCCATTCCTGATAATTGGAGATCAAAAATGCCACTCAATAAACTGATCGTTCCTTTGGCTTTAATATCTGCATTACCAGAAAGTGATTGTTTACTGAACACTTCCAAAGGAGTTAATGTTTGAGCTTTTAAACCGAGATCGCCTTTAAAAACAAAATTCTCCATTGTCCCTTTTAACCAAGAAGAAAAACCCTGAGCCGTAACACTCAGATCATGAATCAAAATTGGTTTGTTCGAAACAATATCCGTATCTAAATGCACATGAACCGCTTGGCTTAAATTTTCTACTAACGCTCCCTTAATCTTTTTAACCCCTTGAAGCGTCCCTTTAACCTGAACACCAACATGACGAGAAGCTGCATTATCAAGATTTTCGCTTACTCCTCCCATATCAAAAATTGCATCGCGAATATAAATATTTTTATTGCTTAAATGATTTACAACCAACCGCCCATTCCAAGATTGTTGACCTTCGCGACCATAGTCAATGTTCAAAGCAAGAGTATTCGCAGGTTTTGGCACTTCTGATATAGGTAAATGAATAGACTTCTTTTCGTTATCAAGAGCCATTTTGCCATCAACAAAAAGCCGTCGCAAGAATCCATCAGCGGTTATTTCAGCATTGGCTATAACATTCATTGCTTTGTTCTGAATAACCATCTGATCAAGGTGTGTCACACCTTCTTTTGTTCTTCTTGCCTTTGCTTTTAATGTTATATCAGATTCGAAGAGACTACGATATTGAACAGGTATTAAAGGGCTCAGTGTTCCCTCTAATTTCGTAGAAAAACTCTGTCCTTCTGGAACACTTGCAAGAATAACATTACCATCTAAAATAGAATGATGATCGGACTCTAAAGAAAGTTTGATAACCAAATCATCAAAAGTACCATCACCTTTCACGACGAGACTTAATGCTGGACGTTGTTCAATGTTAAAAATATTCGCCAAAATACCATTTTGTGGTTCGTTAGCAGAAATATCAATTTGAGCTGTACGATTACTATCAGATATCTTGGTGAGAACAGAAAAAGAACCCGGTGCATCTAAACGATGCGCCGCTATATCGACATCAAAATTACCACCAGCCAAGGTGAAATTGCCTTTTAAGGACATATCAGCAGAAAAACCAAAAAGATTCTGTTCAAATGTCACATGTTGAGCTGTAAGCGTATTGATAGAAAGAGCAAGCGGTAATTTTGGTAAAGAGAATTTACCAGTCTCAAGGGAAGAAACAAAAGAAGAATTGCCTTGCGGTTTGCGTAAAAATGTAACCTGTTCTGCCGAAAGCTGGTTAATATCCATCCGCCCTCTCAGCAACGCTAGACGATTCCAATCCATTTTAGCATTGGTAATTTTAAGCCAAACCCCTTTTTTATCACTGACAGTAATAGTATCAATTGATGTTTGAGAAGACAGTGTCCCTTGCATATTGTGTAAACGAACTTGACGATTAGGCGCTGAAAGCTTTCGTTCAATTAAAGAAACAAACCATGAGCGATCATCTGTTTTCATTTCGCTAGAGGGAAGAATGTCTCCTCTTTGCGCAAAAACAAAACCACCCACCCCAAAAAACAAAAATACAAAGAAGAAAGCTGATAAACGTACACCTTTTTTCATTAAAATGCTTGCCCTATACCCACATAAAAACCAATGCGAGGGTCACCCTTCTCTCTCTTTAAAGGAAAGGCTAAATCAACGCGTAAAGGACCAAGACCCGTCATATAACGACCTCCTATACCGGCTCCCCATTTAATTTTTTGAGAAAAATCAAAATTCGCCTTTTTCCCTACTAAACCTCCATCAAGAAAACTGACAAACCCTATTTTATCATTTAAAGAAACACGCAATTCTGCTGACCCCTCAATAAGCGCCCGTCCACCAACAACCCCATCATTTTCTGTTTTGATACCAATATTACGGTAAGCATAACCACGAACAGAGCCCCCACCACCAGCAAAAAAAAGCGTATTTGCGGGTACTTGTGCTGTATCATTCCCAAGAATTGTACCAAGCTTTGCCCGCGCAGCAACAACAAAACGATCCCCTTCATCCAACGCCCAATAAGAACGACCTTCTGCTGTTACTTTTGCAACAAAGTTGCTAAAACGCATCTCATAAAAAGGCTCAATGAAAACTTCACCATATAAACCTTTTGTTGCATTAAACTTATTATTACGACTATCGTAAATCAAGCCGCTAGGGAAACCGATTGTTGTAAAATTACGGCTCCCAAAATAGATATCACGTGAATAACCATTTGAAACTTCTACAGCAGCCTGTCCCGATAGATTACCATTAAAAATATGCGTAATACCTAATTTTCCTTTGATGGCTTTTGTCGTATAATTTTCTAAAACATCTTGTTGTATTTTTAATTCTGATCTGAAATCTGTATCTGGCGTGAGTACACCGGGCTTTACAAATGTACCACCGAAAAGATAATCAAAATTTTTAAAATTATATGATTGCTTTTTATTGCTACCAACACCACTTATTTTTGTTTCAATTTTAAGAGTCTCTGCATGACCCAAAAGATTATTATGCATCCAATAAGTCTCAAAACCAGCACCGTCTAAAGTTGAATAGCTACCGCCTACACCAAAACGACGCGGTTTACGTTCTTGTACAACAAGTGCAAGCGGTAAACTACCATCTAGATTAATAGTATCAGCCTCACGTATATTGATAGCACGAAAAACACCAAGGCGCGCAAGACGTTCATTTGCCTTAGCTAACGCATCAGAATCGTATATCTGCCCTGGTTTCAATCCGGTCATCCACGCGATATAAGCTGAATCTACACGTGGTTTCTTACTTATATTACGCACACTTAAAGGACCATAATAAGCCTTTTGTCCAGGACCAACAACAATCCGTCCTTCAACACGCAATGTAGCATGATCAGCCACGACTTCACTCTTCATAATTTTAGCTTTAGCATAACCTTGTTGCCGCCATCCTTCTATCGCCCATTTTTCTGCTTTCAAAATGGTTTCAGATTTAGCAATAGCCCCAAATTTATAGCCCAATTCTTCAATTGTGGGCATTTTATGCGCTTTACGTTTTTCAAACGGAGCTACTTTATCAATATTGGCAATACTAAAAACATATTGTGGACCAGCATTAATTGTAATAACGATATTCGATTGTGCTGGAAGTTGAGTTACCGGACTTAAATCAGCGACTTCTAAGCCATTAATTTTAATACTAATAACACCACCATAGCGTCCATCAGCATAAAGAGCAGAAAGAATTGCTCGATAATCTGAACGCGCCTTGGCGAGCAAACCAGAAGAACTGGCGGATGCTTTCTCTTTATCAGCAACAAGAGAAGAAACAGATTTAACTATTTTTATACCTTCTAATGGTGCACCTGGCGGTGCAACAACATCAACTTTATAAAATTTCTCTGTACTTTTGGTATAATGTGAAGAAGAATTTGTTTTCTTTTGACCAAAAAAAGGGATGCCGAAAAAATCAAATGCAGCAAGTGGCTGTGGAAAAGAAAAAGTAAAACACAAGCCTATAAATACACAGCGCACAGTCCCTGATTTTAACAAAATTCTTGTCTGGTATACCATAAAATCAGATACCTTATAATACACTTTGCATCTACTACGCTTTAAATAATATAAAAATAAGAAAGGTAAATATAATTACTTTGCACATTTTACACGTTTTATCACATCAAATAACACTCTGCGATACATAACGTTATCCTCCCCTTATATTTTCATAAAATTTTGCACTGTTGTATAACACGAACAGCCTCATTCTTTTTTTCTTAACATATTTATTTAGCTTATTATAAATGTTTTATTGCGTCCCATATCATCATGGTTAAATTTGTACAAATGACTTTCCATGGGAATGCTAAAAAACTGCCCACGTATATAGTTCTCTCTATAAAAAAAGCTATAGAGATGCTTCTTGATTTTTATAAATAGATATGATTGTCTCTACCAAGTCTAAAGGGGGAAAATAAATAAATGATCGCACGTATTACAACTGTTGCTTTTCGCGGTCTAGAAGCAGTCCCTGTCGATGTACAGGTTATGATTTCGTCTGGTAAAATAGGAATGGCTATTGTTGGATTAGCTGATAAAGCAGTTGCAGAAAGCCGTGAACGTGTACAAGCAGCCCTCCACGCTTGTGGACTTTCTATGCCTACTAAACGAATTACGATTAATCTTGCACCAGCTGATTTGCCTAAAGAGGGATCGCATTATGATTTGCCAATCGCCGTAGGCTTAATGCTTGCTATGGGAATCCTCCCTCCCGAAGTAGCTCAAGACTATGTCATTTTAGGAGAATTATCACTGGATGGTTCACTTACCGCCGTTAATGGTGTTTTACCAGCTGCCATGACAGCTTTATCACTCGATAAAGGACTGATTTGTCCCTTCCAATGTGGACCTGAAGCAGCATGGGCAAATGCAGAAATAAATATTCTTGCCCCAGAGACTCTGCTCACTATAGTCAACCATTTCAAAGGAACCCAAATTCAAAAACGTCCACAACCGCGCCAATATACTATCGAAACTGAACTTCCAGATCTTTGCGAAATCAAAGGACAAAAAACAGCCAAACGTGCCTTAGAAGTTTGTGCTGCTGGACGCCATAACCTTTTGTTTGTAGGTCCCCCTGGTGCTGGAAAATCTATGCTAGCGCAACGCTTACCTTCCATTTTGCCACCTCTTGATAGCCATGAGCTTTTAGATGTCTCTCTGATTGCTTCTATTACAGGAGAAACGGTTCATAATACCATTTCACTTCATTGCCCCTTTCGTTCCCCACATCATTCTGCTTCCATGGCCGCAATGATTGGTGGAGGGCTTAAAGGACGACCGGGAGAGGTCTCCCTTGCTCATAATGGTGTGTTATTCCTTGATGAATTGCCTGAATTTTCTCCACGGGTTCTTGATTCTCTTCGTCAACCTTTAGAAAGTGGGGAGTCAGTTATCGCCCGCGCTAATCACCATATTAGCTATCCTGCTCGCTTCCAACTTATTGCCGCAATGAATCCTTGCCGTTGTGGTATGGCAGGCGAAAAAGACCATGTTTGCCCTAAAGGGATACGCTGTCAAATCGATTATCAGTCCCGTATTTCTGGTCCTCTGCTTGACCGAATTGATTTACGGATTGATGTCCCTGCTTTGACGGCTATGGACCTTATGCAACCAGAACAATCAGAAAAAAGCTGCGACGTTGCCAAACGCGTCGCACGGTGCCGTACCATTCAAGCTAAACGTTTTTCAACAATGGGGTTTGATCATATTCGTACCAATGGCGATTGCCCTGCCAAAATTATAGAACAGATTGCCATTCCTGATAAAAGTGCGACCATACTCTTACGAGATGTGAGTGAAAAAATGCACCTCTCCGCACGCGCTTATCATCGCATTCTCAAAGTTGCACGCACAATTGCTGATCTTGACGGATCAGATACTCTTTCACGCTATCATCTCGCAGAAGCTATTTCCTATCGACTAGGCGCAGAAAGATTAACAGCCCTTAATTAAAAAACTACTCATCAATAAAAACTTATTGGAAAATAACGCAAATAAAGTTCTGTAAGTTTACCATCCTCTTCTAGAGATTTCAGCGCATAATTGAGTATATCAACCAATTTTTCATTCTTTTTTGCAACAGCAAGCTGCATTCCTTGCCCCAATAACTGTGGCGCCATATATGCCCCCCCAACAAAATGGCAGCAATCAACAGATTTTTGTTTTTTGAACCATAATGATAAAGCAAATCCATCATCAAAAATAAGGTCAATTTTACGCTCTTGTAATGCTTTATAGAGCTCTTCTCTCTTTTTAAACCCTTGCCATTTGGCTTTAGGAAAATAATATTGAAAGAGTTTTTCGTGAACACTTTTAGACAAAACACCACTGGTTAAATGTATCAATTGATCGCTTATTGGCTCATCGAGATTTAAACGTCGAGAAGCAACAAATCGCGCTGGAAAGCGCAAATATGACTTTGTAAAAACAAGATCTTGCTGGGTTTTACTTGTTTCTTTTAAACCCGCAATAATGACTTCTGCACCACCATTTTTAACATGTTCTACAAGCTCTTTCCAAGGAATCACTTCTATTTCACAAAGCTTCTCTAATTTTAATTTTGAGCAAATAGCGCGCAATAAATCGATATTATAACCTGCAAGATACCCCGATTGATCAATAAAATTAAAAGGAGGAAAATCAAAAGTTGTTACAAAACGCAAACGAAAGATATCCGTTGTATCAGGTTGTACCAAATGTTCATGCGAATCAAAAAAAGAAGGCAACCTTTCAGCTTCTGCGTAAGAGGAAAATAGAACCCCCCCTGCTACAAATAAAATACGAATAAAAATATTGTATGGATTATTGAATAAAAAGTACTGTAAACGCAATTGAAGATGTTTCACATATATAGATTTTTTTATTTTCAAAATCTCTCCCCCATTTTTCAAAACTAAGATGCAACACTTCTTAACTATTATCTAACGCACTTCACCAAAATATCTGGCGTTTAATAAATAAAATTCTTGCTATTTTTGAAACCATTGAAAATGCTTAGATTTCTGATGTTAATTTTCCAAAATGAATATATAAAAAGTAATTTTAGAGAAAAGCGATTTAATTTTTTAATATAAGAAATAAGCTGTATATACTTTAGTGGTACACTTTATTTTATCAAAATATCCCGCGTACCTTAAAATATTAAGACCATTTCCTTGCGTATCACAACCTGGGAAGTATATAGATACTATTGAAGAAAAGAGTAAAAATACCCCTCAAATGCCGAGGGTTTTCTCAACATTAAGGTTGCATCAACATTTAAGAGCTGAAAAATAAAATGATGATTCTGATTTGCACTTTATTGTCACGATGGGAAAGATGGGGGACATAAATCTTGTAGTATTCACAGGGTATTTTGCGTTATACTATTCAAACATCGTTGTAAAATGAGTTTGGGAACATTGAGAGATGCTCCTTAAAAAAGCGCGTGAATAAACAGTACAATGGCGTTTTGTTTTGAATGAGCGATGCAACCTCACGAGAATGCAAGAAACAAAAGCGTAAGATAATTCGTCATTACCCTCATTATTCAAAAATATCACCGTAGACGTTTTTTTAAATTGTAAAGTTGAATATAAAAGATGATCGTGGAAACGTGTTTTTACATTTACGCATTTATATTTTCCTCAAATGAAGCTTTTTTCACATTTTAAAGATGACACAAACCAATATACACAATATTTTCGCCTCAATCTAACATACAAAAGTTTGAACTGCTTAGAGAGCTCGCAACCTTTGTTTTAAATATATGGTAGAATTAGGATTGAAAAATTGATTTATGGATAAAACAAGTGAGACCTTTATTAGTGTAACACAAAAATGCATAACTAATTCTGAAACATTACGCATATGCAAAAATAAACAAAGTAAATAGCATCGTTTATGAAACAGCTTTTTGTATAAGTCATAAGTGTTTATTCGCCTTATATCACCGCCCTAGTGTTTTACAGCATAACAGTACACTATCATTTTATCATTCTCTCCATTATATATCGACAGATATTGAATCTAGATCTGATATACGGTAAATATTTAATGTGGTTATTCCATAAATAACTGATCAGAACATTGAGCTTTAAAGAAAGCGGATAAAATATTGTAAATTGAACACAGGAATGGACTAACTTATGAGTGATGAAATAACCTCACCAGCACAAAGCAATAACTATGATGCCGCTTCTATCAAAGTTCTCAAAGGTCTTGATGCTGTACGCAAACGTCCTGGTATGTATATCGGTGACACTGATGATGGATCGGGGTTACACCATATGGTCTATGAAGTTGTAGACAATGCTATCGATGAAGCTTTAGCCGGTCATGCAACTCTTGTAAACGTCACACTCCATGCTGATGGTTCTTGTTCTGTTCGTGATAATGGACGTGGAATTCCGACAGATATCCATCCAACAGAAGGTATTTCTGCCGCTGAAGTTATTATGACACAGCTTCATGCCGGTGGAAAGTTTGATCAAAACTCTTATAAAGTTTCAGGCGGATTACACGGTGTTGGCGTCTCTGTTGTGAATGCATTATCCGTTTGGCTTAAATTGCAAATCAAACGCAATGGTAAAATTCATGAAATATCATTTACCCACGGGGTAGCTGATGCTCCATTAAAAGTTGTTGGCGATTGCGATCAAGAAAGTGGAACAGAAATTAGATTTTTACCAAGCTCTGAAACCTTTACTATGGTTGAGTTTGATTTTGAAACTTTAGAGCGTCGTTTACGGGAATTAGCTTTTCTAAATTCTGGGGTTTATATTCTTCTTGTTGACGAGCGTCATGCTGATATTAAATCCGTTGAATTGCATTATGAAGGTGGATTAATAGAGTTTGTGAAATATATTGATCAATCAAAAAAAGCTCTGCTTGATACTCCTATTTATATTGCAAGTGAAAAGGATGGTATGAGCGTTGATGTTGCCCTGTGGTGGAATGATTCCTATCATGAGAAGGTCTTGTGTTTTACCAATAATATCCCTCAGCGTGACGGTGGAACGCATTTGATAGGTTTCAGAAGTGCCCTTACACGCCAAATTAATGGCTATGCTGAATCTTCAGGTATTGCTAAAAAAGAAAAAGTGAACTTAACCGGTGATGACTGCCGTGAAGGATTAACAGCTATTCTTTCTGTCAAAGTTCCTGATCCAAAATTTTCTTCACAAACAAAGGATAAGTTAGTCTCTTCTGAAGTGCGCCCTATTGTTGAAAGTTTGGTCAATGAAGGTCTTTCAATATGGCTGGAAGAACATCCTCATGAAGCAAAACTTCTCATTAGTAAAGTGGTAGAAGCTGCAACAGCACGTGAAGCAGCACGCAAAGCACGTGAACTCACAAGACGAAAAGGGGCACTTGATATCACTTCTCTACCAGGAAAGCTTGCCGATTGCCAAGAACGAGATCCCGCAAAATCAGAAATCTTTATTGTCGAGGGGGATTCGGCTGGCGGTTCAGCAAAAAGTGGGCGCTCACGTCAAAATCAAGCAATTTTACCCCTTCGTGGTAAAATCCTCAATGTTGAACGAGCACGTTTCGACCGCATGCTCTCATCTGATATGATTGGAACACTTATTACAGCTCTTGGAACGTCTATCGGTAAGGATGAATTTTCGCCGGATAAATTACGTTATCATAAGATTATTATCATGACGGATGCGGACGTTGATGGAGCCCATATTCGTACTCTGCTGCTCACTTTCTTTTTTAGACAAATGCCCGAGTTGATTGAACGTGGACATCTTTATATTGCTCAGCCTCCTCTTTATAAAGTATCGCGTGGAAAATCTTCCCAATATATTAAAAATGAAGCAGCGTTTGAAGAATTCTTGATCGATACTGGATTAGAAGAAACAACGCTTGAGCTTTCAACGGGAGAAGTTCGTGCAGGGGCTGATTTGTATCAACTCGCTAAAGATGCTCGTATATTACGTCAACTTTTAAATGGTCTTCATACCCGTTATGACCGTAATATTGTTGAACAAGCAGCAATTGCTGGCGCTTTTAATCTTGAAGTCTTTGCAACACAAGAAAAAGCGCAAAAAATAGCAGATACTACAGCACACCGCCTTAATCTGATTGCTGATGATATGGAACAAGGTTGGAGTGGACAATATACAGCAGATGGAAGTTTATGTTTTGAGCGTATTTTGCGTGGTGTTAAAGATGTTGTTACGCTTGATGTGGGACTTATAAATTCAACTGACGCACGCCAAATTGATCGCATTTCCCAAAATTTTATCGACATATATCATCCTCCTGTTCTTTTACGTCGCAAAGATAAAACAGAGCGTATTTTTGGTCCTATGAGCCTTTTAGAGAGCATTTTTACAAACGGTAAAAAAGGTGTTACTCTTCAACGTTATAAAGGTCTTGGGGAAATGAATGCTGAACAACTTTGGGAAACAACGCTTGATCCCAATGCACGTTCTCTTTTACAAGTAAAAATTAATGATGCAACCGATGCAGATTCACTTTTTTCTCGTCTCATGGGTGATGAAGTTGAACCTAGGCGTATTTTTATTCAAGACAATGCCTTAAGCGTTGCCAATCTTGATATCTAAAGGTACTCTTCTGTTTTTGGCTGTGTAAATATCGTAGTTTTATACGTTGTTTTTTCGTAGTTGAACATTCCCTCTCTATTTCATTTACGATAAAAGAAAAATAAGGAAGATCATATACATGGCAATTGAAACAGAACGTGTAGGAACCAAGGGTGGCATGGAGCACTCTTTTGGTTTTACAAGAGTAGATGAAACACAAAAACAATCCATGGTGGATGGTGTGTTTCATTCTGTTGCTGAAAATTATGACAAGATGAATGATATCTTATCCTTAGGGCTACACCGTGTGTGGAAAAATTCCATGATTGCTTGGCTTTCCCCACCAGCACTTTCTCATTGGAAAGTTCTTGATGTCGCTGGCGGTACAGGTGATATTGCTTTTCGTATTCTTAATGCTTCACGCCAAAAAGCCCATGCTACAGTGCTTGATATTAATGGCTCAATGCTCAGCGTTGGCAAAAAACGCGCACAAAAAAATGGTCTTGCCCCTCTGATTGATTTTGTTGAAGCCAATGCAGAAAATCTACCTTTTGAAGATCAAAGCTTTGACGCTTACACGATTGCTTTTGGAATTCGCAATGTTCCTCATATTGATCAAGCTCTTAGAGAAGCTTTTCGTGTTTTAAAGCCCGGTGGACGTTTCTTATGTTTAGAATTTTCAAATGTCGAGATGCCTTGGCTCGATAAAATTTATGATCTTTGGTCTTTCCATGCTATCCCTAAGCTGGGTCAATTTATCGCAAATGATGGCGATGCTTATCGTTATTTGGTTGAATCTATCCGCAAATTTCCTAAGCAAGATGATTTTTCCCATATGATCAAGCATGCGGGGTTTTCGCGGGTATCGTACCGTAATCTCACCGGTGCGATTGCAGCGCTGCATTCAGGTTGGAAAATTTAAAAATGGTGCAAATTTCCCCTTACTTTCAATTGATGCGTGCAGGATGGGTTTTAACACGTGAAGGTGTTTTAAGTGCTCTTCCTCATGATGATCTTCAAGGATTTCCAGCGCTATGTCATCGTATAGCGAGTGCATTAGCACGACGCAAAACAAAAAAGAAACAGCGATCTGAAAATATTTCATATGCCATTAATAAGCTTGGACCCTCTTACATAAAACTTGGTCAATTTCTTGCCACAAGACCTGATATTGTTGGGCGTGATATTGCGGAAGATTTGTCACAGCTACAAGATCGTGTCCAAACATTTTCTTGCACTGCCGCTATTGCTCAAATTGAAAGTTCTCTTGGTCGCTCTATTGATGATTTATTCGTAAATTTTTATCCCCCCATTGCCGCCGCTTCTATTGCTCAAGTTCATCCAGCTGAATACAGTGATGAAACTGGCCATAAGAAAAAATGTGCTGTAAAAGTTATTCGTCCCAATATCAGAGCACGTTTTTCTAAAGATCTTAGAGGATTCTATCTCATTGCTCATTTACAAGAGCGCTATATCCCTGCCTCTCGAAGGCTTCGTCCTGTTTGTGTGGTGGATACTTTAGCACAAACAACACGACTTGAAATGGATTTACGCTTAGAAGCAGCAGCTATATCTGAAATGGCTGAAAATATTCAACATGATACAGGCTTTCGGGTTCCACGTATTGACTGGGAACGGACAGGACGTAATGTTCTTACAATGGAATGGATTGATGGTATAAGAATATCCGAAACTTCCAAACTCAAAGAAGCAGGATTTGATTTGAAGGCGCTTGCTATTACGCTTATTCAATCTTTTCTTCGTCATACACTGCGTGATGGTTTTTTTCACGCCGATATGCATCCTGGTAATTTATTTGTAGATGAAAAAGGATGTATTGTTGCTGTTGATCTAGGCATTACAGGAAGGCTTGGCAAAAAAGAAAAGCATTTCCTTGCTGAAATTCTTTACGGCTTTATTACCCGCGATTACCATCGAGTTGCACGTGCCCATTTTGAGGCAGGTTATGTTCCTTCACACCATAATATCGAAAGCTTTGCGCAAGCCAACCGCGCTATTGGCGAACCAATTCACGGACAATCAGCACAAAGCATTTCCATGGCTAAATTGCTCACTTTATTGTTTGAAGTCACTGAATTATTTGACATGCAAACGCGACCTGAACTTTTATTGTTGCAAAAAACGATGGTTGTTGTGGAAGGCGTTGCCCGCACATTAGACCCCACTTTTAATATGTGGAAAGCTTCTGAACCCGTTGTCAAAGAATGGATTAGTAAAAATTTAGGACCCGTAGGCGTTGCAAAAGACTTTAGTGAAGGAGCACAAGCTCTCCTTTCGCTGGCACGCAAAACACCACAATTGGTTCAAAATTTCCAACGGATAGAAGAAGATTTCAATCAAATGAGAAAAACAGGTTTTAATCTTTCTCCTGCTACCCTCAAACAACTTGCTGTGGAACAAAGTCATAGAAACCGTTATGGTCGTTATAGTCTTTTTATCATTGCACTTTGTTGCGCTTGTCTTACTTTTTACTTTTTTCACCTTTTCTAATCTCCTTAATATGCTAAAAATATCAACAATGAAATCATTGCAATCATTTTATTTCTTGGAGGTATTTTATGGCCAGTATTACCATTCGTAACCTGTCTCCTGAAACCAAAGAAGCTTTACGCATACGCGCCGCGCAAAATGGTATTTCTATGGAAGAAGAAGTCCGACGCCTTTTAAGCAATCCCTCTCCTCTCACCACACAACCCCTTCATGCTAGTGCTGTTGAAGTGAAATCATTGAAATCAAAATCTCTTCTTCTTATTATTGGTGGAAGTATTGCATCCTATAAAGCACTTGATTTGATTCGCCGTTTACAAGAACGTGGAGCACACTTAAAAGTTGTAATAACAAAAGCAGCGCAAAAATTTATTACGCCTTTAGCCGCTGAAGCTTTAAGCGGTGGTACTGTATATACTGATTTATTTTCACGCGAAGAAGAACACGATATCGGACATATCCGATTAGCACGTAATGCTGACCTTATTATTTTAGCCCCTGCTACAGCCAATCGCATTGCAAAAATAGCCAATGGCATAGGAGATGATCTGGCTGATTGCATTCTTTTAGCGGCACGCTGTCCACTCTTAATTGCACCCGCCATGAATCCGTCCATGTGGGCGCATCCTGCCACTATTCGCAATGTTGCACAATTGCGCGCAGATGGCGTTCATATCATCGGACCAGAAATCGGAAATATGGCTGAACGTGACGAGATAGGATATGGACGCATGAGCGAACCTTTAACTATTGTCGCTACCATAGAGACTCTTTTGAATGTGCATGAAAAACCTCTCTCTGACCGCCATTTCATCGTTACCTCTGGCCCTACCCATGAACCAATTGATCCAGTGCGTTATATTGCTAATCGGTCTTCAGGTAAACAAGGTCATGCCATCGCAACCGCTCTTGCACATTTGGGTGCAAAAGTAACACTTATTTGTGGACCTGTTAATCTCGCAGACCCACAAGAAGTAAAAACCATTCATGTTGAAACAGCACAACAGATGTTACAAGCCGTTCAAACCGCATTGCCTGCTGATGGCGCCATCTTTGTTGCCGCTGTTTGTGACTGGCGCAGTCAAACGCAGTCTTTACACAAAATTAAAAAGAATGCTCATAAATTACCACCATCCCTTGATATGGTCGAAAATCCTGACATTTTAGCAACGATTGGACACGCTCCAAACCGCCCCTCATTGGTCATTGGTTTTGCTGCTGAAACATGTGATATCATTGCCAATGCGCAAAAAAAATGTGTTGAAAAAGGAGCTGATTTCATTCTTGCTAATGATATTTCTCTTCAACTAGATGGTACAAGTGTCATGGGTGCTGATACAAATCAAGTTTATCTCGTAAGTAGAAAAAAAGTTGAACAATGGCCCCATATGAGTAAACAACACGTAGCGCAAAAATTAGCAAACGTGATTGTATCATTTCTTGCCCCCAAAACACCTACTCCTCATGAGGAAAATATACCCCTTTGCAAATAAGAACTCTTCAAACGCGTTGATATTAAAACACCTTATAAAATAGAACTGACAATATGTGTCTATCCATCTCAATTAGTATATAATATTTCTGGTTTATAATGATAATATCGCATTGTTCATATTAAATTAGAATCCCAGATATCATAAGATTCTCTCATTCCCAATCTCTCTCATGTTGAATCAATAAAAATCATTTTCTTGCACGTTGTAAACAAGGATAACTGTATGAATACAAAACGTTTCAGAAAGAACTAAAAGCGCTTATAATGGACCGTCTCAAGAACCAAGGGCTTGTCTCGGACAACACTGAGGATGATGGTGCCAGCGTACTCTTTTTATTAAGCGTAAAGTTAGTGATGCCCTATAAGTTTTATATTATTCACGAGAGCTTTACCCATAGACCATTCACAAACGCTGTTGCGAAGTGGGTATGATGAGCGTTGGGGAATGTTTTTTAAAAAAATCCTATCTCACCCTAGTCTTCATAAAAGTAGGATCTATTGCACCACTGTCTCCCCAGCTTATAAAAAAACAAGCTATCATTCACTTTGCCTAACATTAATTTTGAGAAAGCTCTTGCACTGGATAAAATTTATAAAAAGCATTTTCTCTCTTCAATGTTTTTATCCCCATATTGGTCCTATTTATGATATACGAATAAATGATTTTGATTGTTTCATGATGAGAGCAGCTAATGAGAAAATATGACAACTTTATTTTGAGCTCTTATTCGCTATGAAAAATAATGTATAAATCAATGATATTATAACATCTCAATGCAATTTGAAGCATATCTCACACTGACGCTTATAAGGAGTGTAGACAAAGTTCACTGCACCACTGTCTATAAGTTTATGAAACTGAAGCCTTTATTATTTTCCTCAGTGATCGGTCTTTAAGATTAAATGTGTGTGTCCTCTCTTCAGAATACCAAGACCACAAAAACTAGAATTTTATCCATGATATCCTCACATTGTGATGTTTCATGAGAAGCATTTTTATTCCTTTATCGAAAGCTTTGTATCCATACATTGGTCTCGCCTATAATGTGTACGTAAATAATTTTTTGATGTTGAATAGAGTCTTTGAAATTAAAGAATATTTCTATATTTGGGATTCTTATTCAAGTTGAAAATGATCAATTCTCTTCGATAAATTAGTGGTTTTATTATCTAAAAATTATTTGATACAGTGCACCACTTGTATGAAAAGTGCTTCAATGAATGCTTACTTCATTGCACTTATAGCTTTTAAAATTCAAAATCTCATCATTTTTAAGCATCCGTGGTTTCTCCCTTTCTTTGCTTCTTCTCAAAAAACTGCTCTTCTATGGGATCTGACAGTCAATCACCTAAGCTTATTTTTTCCACTTCTATCATATTAATCATTCTGTTGCCCAAAATTAGAATATCTACGGAGCGACTACGTTACCCCTATTCCATTGAACTCAATATTTTTTTGAAAGCGAGGGGCAAGAGCACGCCGCCAAATAGTAGAAAAGTACAGAATTTTAGGAATTGTGCAAAACAATTAAGCACTTAGATAAACGAAGTTAGATAACTCTACTGAATAAATAGAAGTAAACAACTTTTCTCCCAAATAGTTCTTATTCCTTAATTTTTTACATATATCATATAAACGCAATAATCTACACTATGTACAAAAATACTAAAAATTTCTTCTACAACAGCTACTTTTTAAATTCTTCTTTGTTTTTAAAAATCAAAATTTCTATTTATTCAAACTTTATTTTTAACAAAGAAACCTTAACCGTTTTTTATAATGTTCTTGAAAAAAATCTTGTAATTCAAAGAAAGAAAAAATTACACTGTACATACTTTAAATATATTTCTTGTTTTTTTTGCTTCTTTCCTTAGTTTATTAATCTATGATTTTTACTGCTGCTTATCGTGCTTTACAACGTCTTCTGACCTCGCAATATCGTATTATGATACTGAAAGCATTGGGGGTTACTTTTTTCATTCTCACCATTTTATGGTTATGTGTGCACCAACTTTTTGTGTCTTACTTTTGGCCCTGGATTGCTCAATTTCTTCCTGGACTCCCTAGTTGGGCGGGATGGATTGGTTTTAGCATGCTTATCATCTTTAATCTTGGGTTGGCTCTTTTGTTGGCTTTTTTGATTGCACCCATCACAGCTATGATTGGTGGTTTTTTCATTGACTCTGCTGCTGAAATCATTGAAAAGGAGGATTACCCAAACGAGCCTATTGGACAAGCCTTGCCGTTTCAGCGTTCTCTTATCATTTCCTTTAAATTTGTTATTTTAAGCCTTCTTGGTAATGGAATTGCTTTTATTTTATTCTTCATACCAGGTATTAATTTAATTGCTTTTTATCTTATTAATGGTTATTTGCTCGGTCATGAATATTTCTTGTTTGCGGCTTACCGTTTTCGAACAGAGCAAAATGCGCGTGCTTTTTTACATACTCATTACACAACAGTTTTTGGCGCAGGATTATTGATAGCGATTTTTGTTTCGATTCCTATTATTAATCTAGCAACACCGCTTTTTGCCGCCGCCTTTATGACACATTTACACAAAATGCTTTCCCAAAAGACCATAGCACGCATTACACAAAAATAGTGTTCCTTGACTTTAAGGTTAATAAAACTTGCCAGCCAAAGAAAGCATAATATAAAATTTTATGCTTTATCTTTTATTAAAGCAATATATTGATTTATAATGATAACTTATCGTTTCACAACATGAGTGAAAAACCTAAATATTATGAGGATTTCTCATTTTAATCCTATTCATATTGGATCAATTGAAATCGTTTGTTAATATATCATAAACGGAGGTGGTGTGCGGATAAAAGTACTTTCAAAAAGGCGTGAAATATCTTTATATGAATCCTCTTAATGCAAACATTATCGTCGCATTGAAAACTGAAAAAGAATATGATGGTGCCGCTTTATACCCTCTATTTCAGTAAAAACGGATAGCATAATGTCTTTTATACCATTCATGGAGAGTGTATATTCTTCATAAGAGAGTTTTGGAAATTATTGAAAGATATCTGTGTAAAACAAGCACGTAAATGAGTAATATAATGGTATTTTGAGCGTATTCTATTTTAATTGTAAAAAGCGTGCGCTTTAAAGAAACCTTTTGAAAAAAATCTTGCTCTGATGTTAGCGTTTCGCTAATATAGCGTTATTGTATTCATTATCTTTAATGGATTATTTTAGCCTTGTTAGCGCCTTATACTATAAGGTTTCTTTTCTTCAAAACTGTTGATACGAATGATTAATTGGATATTCATTTTTATTAAAAAATAAGGCGTTTGTTAACCATCGCAAGGAGTAAATTTTAACACCAAAGTAAAAAATACAAACATGTAAGTTCTTAAAACTTATGAGAAATTTATTATAGGGAATACTCTTCATGATGCATATGATTGTTATAATATGGGAAAAATTAAAAATTAAAAAACAAGCTATACGTACACTGATAAAAGTATTAAATAGACTCCTTTGTTCAACCGGTAAAGCAAATGTGACTGCTTAAGTTCTATATTCTTTCAAATCATGCAAAAGATGCACAATATTTAAAGGAAGGTTATAAAGATGAACTGGATTACAAATTATGTTCGTCCTAAAATTAACTCTATATTGGGGCGCCGTGAAATTCCAGAAAATCTATGGATTAAAGATCCTACCAGTGGTGAAATGGTCTTCCATAAAGATCTGGAAGCTAATCAATTTGTAGCTCCCAATTCTGGTCATCATATGCGTATCAGTGCTAAAAATCGTCTCATGCATTTTTTTGATGATGGTGTTTATACAGCTCTTGAAAATCCAAAAGTTGTAACAGATCCTTTAAAATTTCGTGACGAAAAACGCTATATTGACCGGTTAAAAGATTATCGTTCTAAACTTGGGGTTGATGACAATATTTTAAGTGCACGTGGTACGATTGAGGGTTTGCCAATTATTGCAACTGTTCAAGATTTCGCCTTTATGGGTGGATCACTTGGTATGGCTTCAGGAGAAGCTATTATCAAAGCTTTTGATACTGCCATTGCTGAAAGGCGTCCGCTGGTTCTTTTTGCTGCTTCTGGTGGTGCACGCATGCAAGAAGGAACACTCTCGTTGATGCAAATGCCCCGTACAACAGTAGCGATTGAAATGTTGAAAGAAGCAAAGCTTCCCTATATTGTTGTGCTGACTAATCCAACCACCGGTGGTGTTACTGCTTCTTACGCCATGCTTGGTGATATTCACATTGCCGAGCCTGGCGCTATGATTGGTTTTGCTGGTCCACGTGTGATTCAACAAACTATACGCGAAACCCTACCAGAAGGTTTTCAAAGTAGTGAATATCTGCTTGAACATGGTATGATTGATATGGTTGTATCGCGTTTAGAAATGAAAACAACAATTGCGCGTATTTTACGCTTGATGATGAAACGCCCTGCTGTTTTTAACCCTTCCGATCCATCCCCAACAGACTCTCAAACATCGCTTTCTAGGACAAAAGCAGCTTAAGTTTATGCAACAAAGTCAAATACAAAGGGTGGTGGATGATTTACTAAAAAATTATCCGAAAAAATTTGATCTTTCTTTAGAGCGTATTGTTCACCTTTTAGAGCGTCTTGGTAACCCACATTTAAAACTTGCCCCTGTTATTCACATCGCTGGAACAAATGGCAAAGGATCTGCTTCAGCAATTTGCCGTGCTCTTTTGGAAAGTGCAGGATACCGCGTTCATGTTTATAGCTCACCTCATCTCGTCAACTGGAATGAACGCTGCCGGTTAGGTCAAAAAGGAGGTGGTCAACTTGTTACAGAAAACCAATTGGCTGAGACAATCCGTGAAATTATAAAAGTAAATCGTCAAGAGCCGATTACTATTTTTGAAATTTTTACAGCCGCTGCCTTTATGTTGTTTAGTATACATCCAGCTGATGTTGTCATTTTAGAAGTTGGATTGGGAGGACGTTTTGATGCTACCAATGTCGTTAACAAACCAGCTGTATCGCTTATTATGCCCATTGATTATGATCATGAGAGCTTTCTTGGAAATACAATTGCTCAAATCGCTTTTCAAAAAGGAGGGATTATCAAACCAAACGTTCCTGTAGTCATTGGGAAGCAAAATTATGAAGAAACTCTTGCTACTTTAATACCCCTTGCTAATAAAAATAAAGCATTTTATGCTCTCTTTGATCAAGATTATCAAAGTTATAAAGAACATGGACGTATGGTTTTTCAAAACAATCAAGGTCTCATGGATCTTCCCCTTCCTAACCTTATTGGAGACCACCAAGTTGCCAATGCTGGTGCATCTCTTGAAGCAGTTTATCAAGCGGGTTTTCAACTTTCAGAACAAACCATAAATGACGCTTTGAAAAATATTTATTGGCCCGCACGAATGCAGCATCTTACCCAAGGACTTTTGGTTGATCAACTATCTCCTGATATTGATTTATGGTTAGATGGTGGTCACAATCCTGCTGCAGGAAAAGTTATTGCGGCAGAACTTACACAATGGAGAAAAAAAACAGATCGCCCCATTATTATGATTGCTGGCATGCTTAATACCAAAGATGCTGTCGGTTATTTTCGTCCTTTAGCTAACCTTGTCGATAAAGTATATACGATACCGCTGCTTGACAATAATGCCAGTATCTCTCCAACAGACTTAGCTAAATCAGCCCAAAAAGTAGGAATCCCTGCTGCCCCAAAAGCGCACCTACAAGATGCTTTGCATAAAATTAAAATGGAATATAAAGAGGCTATTGTTCTTATTAGTGGTTCTCTTTATCTTGCGGGTGATATTTTGCGTGACAATAAAACACCACCGTGCTAGATAATTAGCTATTTTTAAAGCTTTGAAAGATAGACTTTTTAATCATGCAACTTGATTGTGCACTTTATCAACATCCTAAACTCATTACTGTTTTTGGCGGATCCGGTTTTGTAGGACGACATGTCGTTGAAACTTTGACTAAGCGGGGATATCGCGTTCGTATCGCTGTTCGTTGTCCACAAAAAGCTTATTATATGCTCCAAATAGGAGAAGTAGGACAAACCCAAATGCTTAAAACAGATATCAAGCATCGTGCCTCTGTTGCACGCGCATTGCTTGGAGCTGATGCGGCAGTGTTTTTGCCTGGTAGCTTAAAACAAGCAAGTCAATCGAATTTTAAAAACACACAAATTGATGGTGTTTACAATGTTGCTGAATTAACAGCAGAAACTGGTATTCCGCTCATCTATATGTCAACACTTGTGGCTAACGAGAATGCTTCATGTCTTTATGCACGTGTTAAGTTTATGGGTGAACAAATCATTCACAACAAGCATCTTCAAGCAATTATTATCCGTCCATCCGTTATCTTTGGACCAGAGGATTGTTTCTTTAACACCTTAGCAGATTTGTCACGTTTTTTACCAATTATGCCTCTTTTTGGAGGTGGACAAAGCAAATTGCAACCCGTGTATGTTGGTGACGTTGCTGAGTTTATCGTGCGCGCTTTAGATGGACAGGTTGCTTGGGGAAAAAATTATGATCTTGGTGGTCCCCAGATTATCACCTTCCAAAATACTCTTGAAAATATACTCAAAATTATTCACCGTAAAAAAACAATCCTATCCATGCCCCTTTCTGCTGGTCTATTGATTGGAGGAATTTTGGGAACAATCGGTAAATTGCCTTTTGTACCAACACTCGTAACAGCCAATCAGATACGTTTTTTGCAAATGGATAACATTGTTTCTAAAGAAGCTATAGAGAATGGATATACTCTAGAAGGTGTGGGTATTACCCCCAGAGCAATGGCAGCATTCTTGCCAAGTTACCTCTGGCGATTTCGTCCACATGGTCAATTTTCCCAAAACCTACTCGTCTAGAATAAATTCTTCCAAAACTGAGTTAATTATTTGATTTATAATTCATAGCGCGTTGTTAGCGGTTTTAAAATCAGAGTGTTCAATAGAGTGATGTTTTTACATTTTAAATACTCTATTCAGTATCACAAAAAATGTTTAATCGTATATCTATAGTCTTTTGATAAAAATCGTTGAAAACAGGAGAAAAGCACTTCTTATAAACTGTCTTTATCCAAGAGCAGGTGCAACATTGGAATCCTAAAGAACCGATTCTGAACTGCCTATCCATAAACATGATAATCTATGGCTTTGCATTTATATTATTTTGCTAAAAAGCTTAATAATGAGATTAAAGTAATTCTTCCTTTTTCAACAACCGCATAAGTGAGTAGAATACGAGTATACTACTTTCGATATGATCCCATAAAAATCAATATAAAAACTGTAAAGCAATGCACCATTTTTATTATTTAAAAGGTATTCCCTCTGGAAACTTTTAAAAGCTTTAAAGTTACGTGAAAAGGATAGAATTTTGTTTATATAATAAGACTTATCATGAAGATCTCTTATTCTGTCAGTAATATCACTATTCAGATCCATAAATGCATATTTTTTGCACAAATTTATGGAGATTTTAAAAGAGCTTTTTCACATAAAGAAGTCCTCTTCTTGTCTTGCATTTTTTTTTAATTTCTCCTACCGTCTTGGAAAAACTTATTTTAAAGGAATGAAGAATGGCAGCTCAAGATTTTGTTGTCAAAGATATTGCACTTGCCGCTTATGGTCGTAAAGAACTTGATATTGCTGAAACTGAAATGCCTGGTTTGATGGCTTGTCGTAAGGAGTTTTCTTCCAGTCAACCTTTGCGCGGAGCGCGTATTTCTGGCTCATTGCACATGACAATTCAGACAGCTGTTTTAATTGAAACATTAAAAGCGATTGGCGCCGATATACGATGGAGCTCTAGCAATATTTTTTCTACGCAAGACCATGCAGCAGCAGCTATCGCCGCAACAGGCATTCCTGTATTTGCCATTAAAGGTGAAACATTGGAAGAATATTGGACTTATATAGATGCAATCTTCCAATGGCCAGATGGTAATCCTTCCAATCTTATTTTAGATGATGGAGCTGACGCCACAAACTATATTTTAATGGGAAGTCGTGCAGAACAAAATAAAGATATTTTATCGCATCCCAAAACAGAAGAAGAAGAAATTTTTTTCAAACAAATACAAAAGCGTATGGATGCAACGCCAGTTTTTTTTACACGACAGCGCGCGGCAATTAAAGGTGTAAGCGAAGAAACCACAACAGGTGTAAACCGTCTTTATCAGTTACAAAAAGAAGGACTTCTACCTTTTCCTGCTATTAATGTTAATGATAGCGTCACTAAATCAAAGTTTGATAATAAATATGGATGTAAAGAATCATTGGTCGATGGTATTCGACGTGGAACAGATGTGATGATCGCTGGTAAAACTGCCATTGTCTGTGGTTATGGTGATGTAGGAAAAGGTTCAGCAGCATCTCTTTCTGGTGCTGGGGCTCGTGTTAAAATAACAGAAATTGATCCTATTTGCGCTCTTCAAGCCGCTATGGATGGCTATGAAGTTGTTAATTTGGATGATGCTGCTTCCAGTGCTGATATTATCATCACGACAACAGGCAATAAAGATGTTGTTCGTTTAGATCATATGCGACAAGTAAAGGATATGTGTATTCTTGGAAATATTGGTCATTTTGATAACGAAATCCAAGTCGCTGCCCTTAGAAATTTGCCATGGACAAATATTAAACCACAAGTTGATATGATCACCTTTCCCGATGGAAAACGCATCATTTTGCTCTCTGAAGGGCGTTTGTTAAACCTCGGGAATGCGACTGGGCATCCTTCTTTTGTCATGTCAGCCTCGTTTACTAATCAAGTTTTAGCGCAAATTGAACTTTTTACCCGTTCAGAACACTATACAAATGAAGTCACTGTTTTGCCTAAACATCTTGATGAAAAGGTTGCACGTCTACATCTGGATCGGTTAGGAATAAAATTAAGTGTTTTATCAGAAGAACAAGCCGCTTATATTGGAGTCTCACCACAAGGACCTTATAAACCAAACCATTATCGTTACTAATACGTTTCCTTGGGTTAAAAAAGGGAAAGATGCCGTGCTCAGCTTTGGTGACTATAACCCCAAAGAAAAAGCTCAAAAAGAGATCCGAATCTATACGTATATATTTTGCCTTTTTTTCTTTTTTTCTCCAACATGCGCTTTTGCTCAGTCATTGGAAGGTTATTTACCATTTTTCTTCACTTTGCCGAATGGTCCATGGCTGCTTTTAGCGCTGTGTGGAGGAATTTCTTGTGCTTCACTTCTCACGTGCCTAGCTGTTATTATGCGTGCAAAAAAAACTGCACAGAAGCCTTTGAAGATAATTCAGGCAAATTTTTCTGAAAAACTTAAATATTATGAATGGCTTCTGGAAGAAACCGAGCAATTCCTTCTTATTTGGGAAAATCCAACAACCTTACCCCGTGTCGTTGGTGCCCTTTCTGCATTGCAAAAAATAGGAATCGACCAGAAAGATTTTCAGCGTTTTGAGCTCTGGGTTGAAGAAAATTCTCTGCGAGAACTTGATTATGCATTGACTCAACTACGTTGTAAATGTCACCCTTTTGATCTTTCTATCACCACCACAAACAATGTATTGCTGCAAGTTACAGGAGTCATCGCAGGAACAGTCGCTATTGCTCGTTTTCAAGATATCTCAAAACAACAGAGTGAAAATGCTCGTTTACAGAAAGATATCGCCCGCCTTCTTACTGAACTGAGAATGCAGCGTAATCTTCTTGATCTTATTCAAGAGCCCGTATGGATAAAAGATTGTGAAGGAAAAGTTTGTTTTATCAATCGCGCCTTTAGAGAAATGACAGATTTTCGTGAAGGCAGTGATGAAGTGGGGGATCTTTTCAATGAAAATACACAACGCAAAACAGATGAAATAGAAACAATTTTTCAAGAACATGTTCACACAGTTATTGATGGAGAACGACATCGTTTTCATCTCACACGTATTACAACAGCCGAAGGGATGGCAGCTTTTGCGCGTGATGACAGCGCATATGAAAATCTTGCTCATGAATTAAGTTATGTTCTTCAAAGCCATTGTGAAACACTTGACCAAATTTCAACAGCTGTAGCTATTTTTGATACAAACCAAAAATTAAAATTCTGTAATCATGCTTTTAAAATTTTATGGCCGTTGGAGACTTCCTTTTTAGAAAGTGAACCAAGCCATACATTATTTCTTGAACGTCTACGTGAAAAAGGGCTCATTGCTGAACACCCCGATTGGCGCGCATGGAAAGAAGAACTTTTTAAAGCCTATCGACAAACAGAATCGAACCAACAAATTTGGAATCTTCCAGATGGGCGTACGGTGCGTGTTATCTCGAACCCTCATCCACAAGGAGGTGTCACTTGGCTTTACGAAAACCTTACAGAAAAAATTGATCTTGAACGCCGTTATAATACACTTATTAAAATACAAGGTGAAACACTTGATAAACTTTCCGAAGGCGTGGTTGTTTTTGGTACTGATGGACGCCTTCGTTTATCGAATCCTGCCTTGTCGAAATTGTGGTCTCTTCCTTATAATTTACTGGTAGAAGGGACCCATATTACACAGTTACAAAGCCATTGTTCAGCCTTAACCTTAGGACAAGAATGGGATCAATTTACCAAATTCATTACCGGTTTTGCTGAAAAACGTGAAACATATTCAGGTCGTATAGATCTTAAAAATGATATGATTATTGACTATACTCTGGTTCCTCTTCCCGATGGACAAACAATGCTTACTTTTGTGAATGTTACAGATACTGTCCATGTTGCACGTGCTCTTCAAGAAAGAAATGAAGCATTAGAAAGTGCTGATCGTTTGCGTAATGAATTTGTCCAACATGTTTCCTATGAATTGCGTACACCTCTCACCAATATTATTGGATTTTCGGATATTTTACGTGATCAAATTTTCGGCTCTATCAATAAACGTCAACAAGAATATCTTGGGCATATTCATTCAGAATCAGGAACTCTTTTAAATATTGTTAACGATATTCTTGATCTTGCTACCCTTGATGCAGGCATTATGGAGTTGGACATAAAATCGGTTAATATTGCAGATGCTATGATACAAGCAGTAGCACGTGTAGAAGATCGCCTTAATGGACGGCATATTACGCTTTTACAACAAATTTCTCCTTCCTTAAATTCTATTTCTGCTGATGAAAAGCGCTTGCATCAAATTTTTGTGAATGTACTGAGTAATGCTATTAATTTTGCAACGGAGGCGAGTACTATTGAATTTTGCGTCGATGAACAAGATGATAACATTGTCTTTAGCGTTCACAATCAGGGCTCTGACATCCCAGAAGACGTTCTTGATCGTATTTTTAAACGTTTTTCTTCCCATTCACACCATGGTGGGCGTGCGGGAGCGGGTCTTGGCCTTTCCCTTGTAAAAAGTTTCGTTGAACTACACGGTGGACATGTTGAAATTCTTACCGGTTCTGGAAAAGGAACAACAGTTAAATGTTTTTTCCCACTCTCCAAAGGAGATACGATTTTTTAATTTTAACCTTTATGATAACAAAAATTTTTCATCCATTTCATGGAACTTTTAATGAATTTTAGTTTTTTTCTTGAAAATGAAGAGGCAACAAAGCTTTTTGCACAAAATTTAGCTCTTTCTTTAAAGCCAGGAGATCTTGTAACGCTGCAAGGAGATCTTGGAACTGGAAAATCAACCATTGCACGTACAATCATTCAAACACTTGCGAACGATAACACTATGGATGTTCCAAGCCCTACTTTTACTCTTGTGCAAAGCTATCAACTTCCAAAGTTTGAAATTATTCATGCTGATCTTTATCGCCTTTCTATGGCAGAAGAAATTGATGAATTAGGGCTTCATGAAGCTCGTGAGAAAAATATTTTACTTGTTGAATGGCCAGAAAGAAATACAGCTCTTTTAGAACTCGCCACTTTTGCACTCACCTTACACTATAAAGAACATGGGCGTCATGTAACAGTTAGATCAGCGCAACATTCCATTGAATGTTTGCAACAGTCTTTTACAATTCGTACATTTTAAAAAAACATGAACATCATCATTTTTTAATTTGATAATATCTCAGTACTACCTATGAAATCTGAGATGATAGACAACATAAAGAAGGCTTCATGGAGGCACCAACCATGGAAGATGAAACGAAATGCTGACTCTTTTATATAACAATGACATAAATTGCAAAGGACAGCCGTTAATTTATAGAAATTCATCAATTTATTTTAGAGAATCTGATACCTACAATTTTGATTTTAGAGAATAGTATAAGAGAATTTTAAATTGAAGTGATAACCCTTTAGAAGAGCATTATATAACCTGTAGTGAATTGCTTGTTTCTTTCTGCTTAAAAATTGTGAGCTTCAGAAAAGTAATTTGCAAAGTTTTTGCTTAAAATCTCCCTTTATGTGTTGAAAACACTATCTATCTCAATAGTCTTATCTAAGAAGAAATACCTTTAATGAAATTATCATTCACCCAATATTTTTAACGCGCCTATAAGGAAAGAATTGCATATATTCTTCATACAAAGCAATTTTTTATAAAAAATGGCCAATTGAATCATGCATAAAAGCACGAATTCTTAAATTCATTTAAAATTTTGATTTTTATTGTCTTTTCATTATAACATAATGCAAAAAAGAATATTTTAAAAAAGTCAAAAGGAGAGACAAAATTTCTCTCCTTTATAGTAATTATACGTGGAATTAACTAAGCCCATCTTTTATCCATTCAGAAAGACGTCCTTTAGAGGTAGCGCCAACCATATTCGATGAAATATTTCCATTTTTAAACATTAATAATGTAGGGATAGAACGTACTCCGTATTGGGTAGCCAGTTCCGGATTTTCATCAATATTTACCTTAGCAATTTTAACTTGATTTTGCATTTCTATTGAAATTTCATCCAACATTGGAGCAATCACTTTGCAAGGGCCACACCATTCTGCCCAAAAATCAACCACAACAGGGGTGGAAGAGGTTAGAACTTCACTTTCGAAATTGTCCTTATCAACTTTTATACACGTCATTGATTTATCCTTTATATTCACCTTTTATAGATTGGTATAATAACAATTCATATCAAGTTATTGCAAAGATAAATTATTAAAGGACTTTTTTATACCAGGGATTGTGCGTTGTGTTTGTTTGAGCGATTTTATGAAAGTAAATAAAGTGTAAAAATGCTTTGCAGGGAAAAGACTAACTTATAAGGCAACTTCACTAAGAAATGCCTCAAGTTTTTCTGGAGGAAGTTTAAAAATTTTGGCTTCTTTACTGTAGATAAGCAGAGCCTGTATATCTTTATCGGGATGAATAGCTTGCAATAATTTTCGATAAAGAGCCATTTGCAACCAATGATGGGAAGCAATAGCAGCTTCATTTTCTGGCGGGGTTCCTGTTTTAAAATCTGCAAAGATAACGCTGTTTTGCGTGATGTAGAGACGGTCAATTTGACCAGAGATTGCTTGTTCTTTTCCACGAATTTTCACAATACCCATTAAGGAGACCTCAGCACGTGAATGCTCAGAGAAAAGGGGTTTGAGATAAACATGATCTAATATTTTCCAAATATGGCAAAGAGCATCTTCTCTTTGGCTCTCATGCCAATGAGAGGCTTTGATATTGAGATAGTTTCGAGCATAATCTCGACGTTTTTGTGGGGGACAATCGGGCAAATACTGTAACAATCGGTGAACGAGATTACCATATTCAATGGAAAAAGCTCTGTTTGTGTTCATGGCTCCTAAAACAGGTGAAGTGGTAAACTGTTTTGGATTTGAGAATAGCTCTGTATCAGCTTCAATGGAAAGGCTCGCCACTGACGGTTTTAACGGTTTTGGGAGCACCGGTTCTGCTGGGACTTTATGGGAGAAAAAGTCTGGTAGAGGTGGAAGTGTTTGGCACTCAACGGAAGAAATTTTTTGGTTTATAGAAGTAGAAGAAGGCGGTGTAATGCAATAACGCCAAGCTGCAATATCTTCCGCAGGACCTTTTATAGCTACCGCATGCGGTTCGAGAGCTCTCTTTACCAGTTGTAACCATGTATGAGATGGCGTTTTCTGATTTGTATACCCGCAAACAAACAAGCGATCTTCAGCGCGTGTCATTCCTACATAAAGAAGGCGCCTATACTCCTCTTCAGCACGCTCTTTTAAACGCAAAATTGCTTGTTTAGAAGGCATTGTATCGAATTCTGCATTAGGGCGCCAGATAAAAGCTTGTTGGTCACTCAAATATGCATTGTTCAAGGGAACTTCAAGCAAGTGAGGTGAATGCTGGGGATGCCAAATCGCACTACCGGGATCAACTAAAAATACAACAGCAGCCTCCAGTCCTTTTGCGGCGTGAACAGTCATGATGCGAATTTCTTCATGATTTTGGTCAAACTCACGTTTAATTTCTGGTTCACTGACACTTAATGTTTCCAAAAAAGCTTGTAATCCTGGTAACCCCGTTTTTTGAATCGCGAGTGTGTAGTCCATAAAAGCATCAAGCACATCATTGGCTTCCGAGCCTAAGCGCGCTAAAATTTTTTGTCGTCCCTTATCATCATTTAAGATATGACTATAGAATTCGAAGACTGGTATTTTATCCACTAAAGTACGATATTGACTCAAGCTTTCAAAAGTATCTTTAAAAGGAATATGCGACGATGCCTGTTCACAAAGGCTTTTCCAAAGGGAGCCTGTACGGTGAGCGGCAAGTTGATAAAGTTCCTCTTCGCTAAGCGCAAAGAGTGGACTTTTTAAAACACAAGCAAGAGACAAATCGTCTTGTGGTTGCAAAACAAAACGTCCGAGTGCCATTAAATCACGCACACTCATATGTTTTATAAGCTGTAAACGGTCTGCACCAGCGACGGGTATATTGCGTTGTTTAAGGGCACGAGAAAGCGCTAGGGCAAATTGATCACGCTTACGAACCAAAACCATAATATCACTAGCACGCAATAACCGCCCTTTTGCTGGAAGCATTTCTCCTTTGTGTAACCAGCCTGCAATCGTTTCAGCAACTTTTTCTGCCAAACGTACTGCTGGTATATCTAAATGATCAACAGTTACATGCCAATCATCAGGAAATTCGTCTTTTTCTTTAGAAATGGCATCCCATAAAATAACTTCACCTGGACTGTGAGTACGGATAGCTTCGTGTATGGTTTTTGTATTTTCTGCTGAAAGCCCTTTATAATTCTCTGGTGTTTCAAAGACAAGATCCACACTTTTAAGAACATCGGCTGTGGAGCGAAAAGAGTAATTCAATTGTATTTTTTCAAATTTCTGCTTTGCTTGTTGTGCTTTTTTTTGAATAATTTTGCCATTTGCAGCAAAATTTTCTGGTGCAGCGCCCTGAAAGGAATAAATAGACTGTTTTTCATCTCCAACAGCGAAAAGAGTACGTATATTGTCACGTTGACTATGACCTGTAAAAAATTCTTGCGCTAAAAGTTGAATAATTTTCCATTGATCAGGGTTCGTATCTTGTGCTTCATCAAGCAAAATATGATCAAGACCCTTATCAAGTTTATAGTGCACCCATTGGCTTGCACCTTTGCGCTGTAACAAATGGAGTGTGCGCTCAATGAGATCATCAAAGTTTAAAAAACCATTGGCTTTTTTTAAATTTGCATAAATTTTGAGATAAAGGGCACAAAGCTGAAAAGCAGCCATATTGAGGGTGGCAACTTTTGCACAGTGATATTTTTCTAAAAGAACAGAAAGCTTGCTTTGTTTATCTTTAATCAATTGTTGAATAAAAGGCCAAATTTCATCTGATTTTTTAGACGATATAAGTGCAAAATTACGAGGTTTACCTTCTGTTGTAAAATAAATATTTGAAACAATATCAATGATAGTTTCTTCATCACAAGCAGTTTCTAATTGAGGAAGTTTTTCAATGATACTCTTAGTGTTTTTATTCCCATGGGTTTCACAATGGTTAAGAGCATAAAGAGGAAGACGAGCAGTCTGTTGAATTTTTTCTAGTAATTGCTGATTTGTATCATCAGGTGCTAAATTAAACAGCGCCCGCAATTTCTCTTCTCCATTTTCAGACAGAAGAGAAGACAAAAAATCAGACAGTTTATGTTGCTTTTCAGCTGCTTCATACAGCAATTGGTTAAAAGTATGTTCACTGATAACCTTAAGCAGCTGTTTTAGAGCGGGTTGTATATCATGATGCTTTAAAAGTTGGCAGCGGGCTTCTTGTAGTAATTTCTTGCGGTTGATATCATCTATGAGTTCAAAATGTCCAGCAATATTGGCTTCTAGCATAAATTGATGCAAGAGAGATTCGCAAAATGCGTGAATAGTCTGTATTTTCAAACCACCAGGTGTTTCTAAAGCACGAGCAAAGAGTTGGCGCGCATAGGTTATTTTTGTTGCACTGATAGGTTTGTTTTCAAACTTCGATAAGATTTCTTTAAGCTGTGCATCATCGAGTTCATTCCAGCTGGAGAGTGTGCGAAAAATCCGCGATTGCATAACAGCGGCGGCGGCTCTCGTGTAAGTAAGGCATAAAATACGTGCTGGAGAAGTACCGTTTAAAAGCAAACGAATAACGCGTTCGGTTAGAACATGGGTTTTTCCAGATCCTGCATTTGCAGAAACCCATACATGTGTTTTTGGATGTGTTGCTGTTGCTTGTGCATCAAGGGCTGCTTCAGGAATAGAAAAAAGAGTCATGATTGATCTCCTTTATGAAATCCATTTGACCATTCCCATAAGCGTGCCAGATGATCATAGTCACTTTCATATTGTTTTAACATAGGGACTGCGTGTGAAAGATAGCCTTGTTGTGGATTTTGATAATACTCCATTAACGCGATAAGATGTTCCCACGCCCTTTCACCAAGATTAATAACATTTTGGTGATCTTTTTCCGCTTTTTCTGAAAGAATTAATTGAGGAGTAATCTTACCTTTTCCATTAAGAGGAATATAAAATAGTTTTGAGGGGGACAGATTTTGAAAATCTGTAAAAGCTCCTCTCATTAATAGAGCGGTTTCCAATGCTAATTGTGGAAATAATAATTCGCGAACCTGTTTTGATGAAGGGGGTGTACTCGTTTTAAAATCAAGTATTTCAACCGTTTTGTTTGGCAATATATCAATACGATCAGCACGTCCTGAAAGAGTTACACCTGTTGTACCTATGGGTATTTTTTGCGATTCCACTTCCGAATGTCGTATTCGGGGTTCTAGACTTTGTTCCCATTGCAGAATAAAGGGAGCAAGATTTTCAAATGTATTCCACCAGATTGTTTCAACATCAGCAGGCAAATTAAACTTATCAAATTCTTTACGTCCAATAGCGAGCAACACATCTAATGCATTTGCAGCATTTAGATTTTTTATTTGTGTGCAAAAATCTGCAAGAATAGCGTGATAAAGTGTTCCGCGTTCAGAAGCACCAGGGTCATGAATAAGGGCTTTAAGTGGTTTGAGCCTTAAGATTTTTTTAGCATAAATGGCATAAGGGTCATGGCGTAACGTTGTTATTTCGGTGATGGAAAAATGACGTGGACGCACTGCAATGGGTGGCACAGGGCAAGGGCGTGTTGCACAAGCAGACATGTCCGTATTGTCAAGCATCTCTGCCCAATGGCGTATCTTTTCACCTCGTGCACGGATTTGTTTCCAAACTTGTTGTCCTACGACAGTTTCTAAGCGTTGTAGCCAGCGTGAAGGGAGAGAAGGAACATGATCAACTCGTAGTGCTCGGCTCATCACCACTTTATCCATTCCCATCGCCCATTGAAAATCATGCGCGGAAAGACCAATACGCTGTTCTGGTGGTTCCAGAGTTAACATCATTTTCATCGGTCGCGATAAAAAAGCATCATTTCGGGTTGATATCGGCCATGATCCTTCATTAAGACCACCAATGACCACTGTATCAACCGTTTGCAAACGCGATTCCAAAGTACCCCAGATGAATAAACGTGGATGTCCTCCAGGCGAAGGTGCGACGGAACGGGTTGCTATTATGGCAGAAAACATAGCGGGCCATTCACAAAGATGAAATGTTAATCCCGATTGATCACTGACCAATTCACGCAAAAAATTTGATAAGGCTTGTCCTGCTTCATGTTGATAAAGATGTGCAAGAGAATTATCCTCATTGCGACCAAAATTTTCAAAAACCTCAACAGTTGCTATTGCAGCCTCATTGATGGTGCATTCTTTCTCTTGTTTCATAAGAGACGTTAAAGGCTCAACAGCTTTTTTTAAAAGATGACAAAAGAGACGTGCTTCTTCACATTTCTGCTGATCAAGGGTGTTATTTTCAGAACTATTATGAAAAGATGTTTCAATCCATTTTTCAAGAAATTGATCACATTCGCAAAGATTAATACGCCCTGTATTCCCTCGAAGAACAAAAAGTTCAAAATTTTCTGCCATTTCTCGTAAACGATGACGGTTTTGTTGAAGTGTTGTAAGGGGATGTTTAAGAAGAGAAAGAAAAGCAATAGGATCATCAGGTTGCAATACATTTTCTAAGATAAGCCGCAAAAGCGTTACAGGCAATGTTTGTGCAAGTGGTATGCCACCTGAATCATTTGCTTCAATTCCAAATCGTTGTAATTCCGCAGAAACACGGCGTGCTAAATTACGGTCATTTGTAATAAGGGCTGCAGTTTTTTGAGGTTCTTCAATAGCTTTGCGTAAGGTAACAGCTATAGCGAGAGCTTCTTCACGTTCATTTATAGCTTCAATAAATGACCAATCTGCACAAAGATTTTCATAATCATCACGGACAATTTGTATCCATTTATCTGTTGTAGAAGCAGGTCGGAGTGCTTCTGATAAAAGAGCCATTCGTTTTTTCTTTGTTATACTTTGTTGGCCAATTTCGCAAACATGATGACGTTGACACTCCATGAGAGTTAGAAGTTTTTTTAAATGATATTGAGGATGGCTAAAAACATTTTCTGCAGGATCAAAAAAATCACAAGCTGTTTTTTCTTTATTGCTTGTGCTTAGTGCATTCCATTGTTCTTCATCCATATGAAGATCAAGGCCAGGAAGAACAACAGCCCCTTTGGGCAGAGAAGCTATAACCTTTAAAAGATGAGAAACTGCGGGCATAGAACCTGACACACCAGCAGCAATGATAGGTTTATCAGGCTGCGTGCATCGCAAAGTCTCTGCATGCATTGTGAGTGCTTGATTACGCCATTCCGCGGGATTGCTTCGTTGCCTTTCGGTCAAGATTTGTGGCCAATTTTGCGTAACAATAGTCAGAAAGTCGAGCGTTATTTGCCACCATTCAGCGACCATATCAGGTGCAATATCTTTAAGTTTCGACCAATCTGCTCCTTCTGTTTCAATTTCGTCCATCAAATGCGCTAAATCCTGAGCAAGCCAAATTGCATCAGCACTATGAGCCGGAATAAGTACATCTTCTGTACCAAACATGGCACGCAGATGCGCAGGTAAATTTTCACGCCATGGGCGAATAAGGCGCGCTAAAAGCAGTAAGCGTTCACTTTTTCCAATGGGTGGATTCAGAGTGCTGGTATGATTTTCAACAAAAAGGAAACTGTCTTCATCGACATCTCCTAGAGCACGAATGGTTGGTAAGAAAGTTGATTGTGTATCGCTTCTTTCAACAAAGGCTAAACGTAAAGCGCGAGCAGCACGACGTGTCGGAACATAAATAAGGCTATCGGCAAGGGCAGTTTGAATGTCTCCATTGGGAGCGAAATTATCAATAAGGGTACCGGAGAGCAGTGCCTCAACAAAGTGAGGCAAAAAAGCCATTCCAGAAGATATAGAAAAGACACGTGGTTTATAAGTCATATGATCTCATATTGGGAATAACAAATTTCATCTTATTGATTATTTGCTTTATTTTGACTGTATACAATTTTCATACAAGAAAAAACTGAAAAGCTCTATTTATACAGGAGATTTTTAGCTGACATTCAAAATACTGAAATATATGACCTTGTCTTAAGCTATTGTGAAAAAATATATCAAAATTTTAAAAGACGTTACAATTACAAATATATTATAACTTATTGAATATTATAAAATAAATTTACCGTATTCTTTATACAGTGCAATCTGAAAGTGTTCTTTACATACTCCTTTTGTTTTCAGAAAAAATAACAATATTCAGATCCCCAACTCAATATGAAAAATCATTATCAACCAAATTGTTACATAAAAAATTCTTCTTTACATTAAAAGCTTACTTGATAATCTTTAAAAGTAGAAAATTTTATCTTAGGAGCTCTTTCTGCTTCATAATTTAATGAAAAATGGTTCTCCGCTAAAAAAACTGGATCACCTTCTAAATCATACGCAATAGCAGAGCGGTGATTGCTGAGAAACTTTTGCAACTCATCTTTGCTCTGCGTTGAAATCCAACGGCATAAATTAAAGCGTGCAGACTCAAAATTCACTGGCAAAGAATATTCTATTTTTAATCGCTCTTTTAAAACATCAATTTGCAAAGCACCAATAACACCAATGAGAGAAGGCGACCCATCATCAGGAATAAACAATTGTACAACCCCTTCTTCAGCCATTTGTTGCAAAGCTTCTTTGAGCTTTTTTGCTTTCATTGGATCGCCCAAACAAACACGACGCAAAATCTCTGGTGCAAAATTGGGTACCCCCTTAAAGAGGATATCTTCTCCTTCAGTCAAAGTATCGCCAATACGCAATGTTCCATGATTAGGAATCCCTACGATATCACCAGCATAGGCTTGATCAGCAATTTGGCGCGAACGCGCAAAGAAAAATTGTGGAGCCGAAAGTGTCATCGGTTTTCCTGTTCGGACCAACTTTGTTTTCATACCACGTTCAAGTGTTCCCGAACATACCCGAAAAAATGCAATACGATCACGATGATTAGGATCCATATTCGCTTGAATTTTAAAAACAAATCCCGTCATTTTAGGTTCAGTTGCTATGACATTGCGCTGATCTGCACTTTGATCACGAGGACTTTGACCAAAATCTATAAGCGCATTGATCAAATCACGAACACCAAAATTTCGTAAAGCTGAACCAAAATAAACCGGTGTCATATGACCTTCACGGAAAGCTTGAAGATCAAAATTCTTGCAAACACTTTGAGCGAGTTCTACTCCTTCAAGAAAAGTGGAACGTTGATATTGGGGAAGTAAATGGACAACCTCACTGGGATTTGAAACGATCCGCTGTGTTATCTCATCATCTTTTTGGCGAAAACGGTTATGATGAAGGTCATAGGTCCCGACAAAATCTTTACCCGACCCAATGGGCCATGTTATGGGGGCGGTATCAAGAGCAAGCTTTTCTTCAATTTCATCTAAAAGCTCTATAGGATCACGTGCCTCACGATCCATTTTATTGATAAAAGTAACAATAGGAATATCCCGCATCCGACATACTTCAAACAATTTCAGTGTTCTTGGCTCAATTCCGCGTGCCCCATCCAATACCATGATAGCACTATCAACAGCTGTGAGAGTGCGATACGTATCATCCGCAAAGTCCTCATGTCCTGGAGTATCTAGGAGATTAAAAATATGATTTTCATATTCAAACGTCATCACCGAAGTCACAACGGAAATACCACGATCACGCTCAATATTCATCCAATCAGAACGGGTTTGAATACGATCTTTTTTGGCTTTTACTTCTCCTGCAAGTTGAATAGCACCACCAAACAATAAAAGCTTTTCTGTTAATGTTGTTTTCCCCGCATCTGGGTGAGCAATAATTGCAAATGTACGGCGTCGCTTTACTTCCTGCACTCTTCGTTCCATTATTCCTCCACAGGACGTGCAAGTGTTTCAGCAATCAGTGCACGCATTTCATTAATCCCATAAAGCGCTATAAATGATCCCCATCGTGGACCTCGCTCTTGTCCAAGAAGGACTTCATACAACATTTGAAAAAAAACATTAGAAACACCAGGCCCACCTTCAGGGCTTTTTTTGCTATGATCTTGATAGCGTTCCGTTAACCTTGCAACATCAAGAAGCATATTTTGTAATATGTTGCCATCAACAGTTTCAGGTAAATGAGCTAATTTTTCATCAATTTGTGCTAATGTTGCTCGTTCGCTATCATCTGGTATACGAAACTTCTTGTTTGGTTTAACAAAAACATCAAAATATTTAATGGCAAACTTCACCAATTGATCAAGTTCTGGATAAGTTTGTGCATTTGCTTCTTTAGCGTAACGAGAAATAAAACCCCAAAGAACTTCTGCATTCTCCGCATTTGAAGCACTTACCAAATTTAAAAGCATCGCAAAGGATACAGGCAAATCAACCTGCGGTGGACAACCATTATGAATATGCCATACAGGATTACTGAGCCGTTCTTGCCATTTTTGACGACCATAAGCAGAAAGATGAGCATAATATTCATCTACAGCTTTAGGAATAACATCAAAATAAAGCCTTTTTGCTGTTTTAGGTTTTGAAAACATATAAAGCCCTAAACTCTCTGTTGGGGCATAAGTAAGCCATTCATCAATGGTTAAGCCATTTCCCTTGGATTTGGAAATTTTCTGCCCTTTCTCATCTAAAAAGAGCTCATAGTTGAATCCTTCTGGGGGGGTTCCACCTAATACTTTACAAATTTTAGAAGAAAGATTTGTGGAATCGATAAGGTCTTTTCCGGCCATTTCATAATCAATGCTAAGTGCTGTCCAACGCATTGCCCAATCTACCTTCCACTGACACTTAACTTTGCCCCCTGTAACCTCTGTTTCTATGGTTTCTCCTGTTTCAGGTTCAATATAAGTGACAGTCCCTTTTTCAACATTACGCGCAATCATCGGTACCTGTAATACTTTTCCAGAAAAGGGAGAAATCGGTAGAAAGAGTGAATAGGTCGCTTGCCGTTCTTCACCTAATGTTGGTAAAATAATTGCCATAACCTTGTCATAACAGGCAAGGATTTTCAAAAGTGTTTCATCAAAACAACCGGAATTGTAATAATCCGTAGCACTTGCAAATTCATAATCAAAACCAAAACGATCAAGGAAAGCCCGTAACCGCGCATTATTTGCCGCTCCAAAAGAAGGATAATCATCTCCAAAAGGGTCGGGTACACGGCTCAACGGTTGACCAAGATAATGTTCCATCCTCTCGCGATCAGGCACATTCTCAGGAACCTTGCGCAAACCATCCATATCATCAGAAAAACAAAGTAATTTTGTTTTTACTTTATTCTCCGTGAGAATATGAAATGCATGACGCACCATGGTTGTACGTGCAACTTCCCCAAAAGTTCCAATATGCGGTAAACCAGAAGGGCCATAACCTGTTTCAAATATCACACTGTCTGGATAACCCGTTTTTTCATACCGTTTGATAATCTTACGTGCTTCTTCAAATGGCCAAGTTCTCGATTGAGAAGCTGCATCTTTTAATTCAGGCGTAAGGTTGAGGGTATCACACTGATCACGCATCATTATTTATCCTAAAAATTACACTCTTTCAAAATAGGGTGTATGGTTCTTGAATTTATTCGTCAATAATAGCAAGCAAAAAGATGAAAATTTCTTTATACTCTTAAGTCACTATACAAAAACCGCCCTCGTTATAAACATATTTTGTTCTGATAAAAATCAAAAACATTCAATATTATAAAGCAAAATTGACCTGTTTTGATTATCGAAGCCTTCATTGCTATTATTATCATGGGTTTTGCTTATTATATTTATTAGCGCAGAAGATAAGCTTCTAGTATTGAACGAAAGAACGGTAAAAACCAACAGAAAAATGCTTAAACTAGGCATTTCATACAAAAGCACTAATCCATATTACACTTGTCACCGTAATTTTCTATTTCTTTTCTTTATCACCTTGATGACGCATTGCTAATGTACGCAAACGTAGAGCATTTAATTTAATAAAACCAGTTGCATCTCTTTGATCATAAACACCTTGATCATCCTCGAAAGTTACTAACTCACTGGAATAAAGTGATTTTTTACTTTGGCGCCCTTCAATAATTACATTCCCCTTATAAAGCTTTAACGTGACTTCACCTTCAACATGTTCTTGAGATAAATCAATAGCTGCCTGCAACATCTTACGTTCCGGCGAAAACCAAAATCCATAATAAATGAGTTCTGCATAACGTGGCATCAATTCATCTTTTAAATGAGCTGCGCCACGATCTAACGTTAAAGATTCTATAGCTCTGTGAGCCGTCAAAAGAATGGTTCCACCTGGTGTTTCATAAATACCCCGTGATTTCATACCCACAAAGCGATTTTCTACCAAATCTAACCGACCAATACCATTATCGCGCCCATAATGATTTAACTCTGCAAGTAAAGTTGCAGGTGATAAATTTTTTCCATTGATTGAAACAGCATCGCCTTTTTTAAAGCCAAGAGTAATTCTGGTTGCTTGATCTGGAGCATCTTCCGGCGAAAGAGTACGCATATGGACATATTCAGGAGCAGGAAGTGCTGGATCTTCTAAAATCTTTCCTTCTGATGAAGAATGCAATAAATTTGCATCCACTGAAAAAGGCGCTTCACCTTGCTTATCCTTTTCTACAGGAATTTGATGAATACGAGCAAATTCAAAGAGATCTGTCCGACTCTTAAAATCCCAATCACGCCATGGAGCAATAATCTTTATATCAGGATTAAGCGCATAAGCGGAAAGCTCAAAGCGTACCTGATCATTGCCTTTTCCTGTTGCTCCATGAGCAATGGCATCTGCCCCTGTTTCCTCAGCAATTTCAATAAGGCGTTTTGAAATAAGTGGACGTGCAATTGATGTTCCTAAAAGATAAGTCCCCTCATAAACGGTATTGGCTCGAAACATCGGAAACACAAAATCACGCACAAATTCTTCGCGCAAATCTTCAATGTAGATCTCTTTAACACCTAGCATTTCAGCTTTACGACGAGCAAGTTCTAGCTCTTCCCCCTGCCCCAAATCTGCTGTAAAAGTTACAACTTCAACACCTAGCGCACTTTGCAACCATTTAAGAATAATTGACGTATCCAATCCACCTGAATAAGCCAAAACAACTTTTCTAATATTTTGCCACTTTTTCATTTTAACGTTCTATATGAGCTACTTTTTTATTTCTACCCAAAAATCAAAACGATGCAAGAAATATAAAAATAAATTCTTTTTAAGCAACATTAAAAAGACGCAAAAAGCGTAAATAAAGGTGCCTCAAAGTATAAATAGTGAACAATGCTTAAAAATAAAAGGAGATTTACGTGTCATTTCTACCGGAGTGGTCTATTGTTGTACAATTTGCTTTAGCATCGTTGATTTTAGCACTTATTCCAGGACCAGATATGATGCTTTCTGTAGGACGAACCATTACACAAAGCAAAAAAGCTGGAATTATGTGCGCCTTGGGTAGTGCAACAGGGTTTGCCATTCAGGTTACCGCTGTAGCACTTGGCTTATCAGCGCTTATTTTTGCTGCACCACATACTTTTGTTCTTCTGAAAATTGTTGGCGCCTTTTATCTTTTATGGTTTTCCTTTCAAGCTTTACGGAGAAACCCCACTTTTTCCTTTGAACAGACATCTTCTAAATCTCAAAGCGCTAAACGTAACTATCTTGCCGGTATTGGAATTAATCTTCTCAATCCTAAAGTTATACTCTTTAACGCGACATTCTTACCACAATTTATCAATGCGAATGATCCTATGGCAACACAAAAATTGCTCTTTTTAGGACTCTCTTATATTCCTATTTCTTTCCCCATTACAATTGCAATCGTTTTTACAGCGCATAAACTTACCAAAACTCTCAAAAAGAACCCTCTTTATATTCGCTTTCTCGACTGGCTTATTGCTGGTACTTTTACCAGCTTTGCCCTCCATCTCCTTGTGGTTACAAAACATTGATTTATACGTGTAATGTATCGCTTTTAATTTAAATAAAAAAACAAATATTATAAGATTTTTTCATTTCAAACCTGTTTGTTTTGGATAAAACAATACCTTTCCTTTGTACATCACAAGAGAAGCTGGAGTTTTCGTATGGATAAAAACTATCTAAGAAAAGAATAAAAACACCTCTTATAAACCATCTCAAGTACTAAAAGCTGTTACAACATTGGGAGCTGAAAAATAGAATGGTGGTACCAATTTACACCTTTATTAAACATAAAGGTGTAGGAGTACAATACATTTACAGAAGCTTTTTGTTATACTCCTCACAAGCATTATCGTGATATGAAGAGTGTACTAAGAGATACTTAAAAAACATATCAATGGATAACTCAATGGTATTTATATTTTAGATCCTCTGTTTTGCTTGTGATGCGTGATCTTATTTAAGAAAATAATAAACAAAAGCATGAGGCAGTGCACAATCTCCACTTTTTAAAAGATATTACCGTAGATGCTTTTAAAAGACATAAAACCGAATTAACGAGTATGATAATAAGGTAGAAATTAGTTATAATCCTTAAGACCTCATATTCCCTCTAAATTAGGTTTCCTTCTTATTTCAGAGATTATGTAAACAGACTATAGACAATCTCTTACCCCATTTAGCATATAAACGCTGAAACTGTTCGTCTAGCACTTATCCATCTTAATCTCTGTCTCACATATGCCATCGCATGAAGTTTGGATATTAAATTACAAACAAAAAAGTATAGGCCTCGATATCGCTGAAAATTGCGTTACCTAATGACCAATGGCATTTTCAAGTCGTAAACGTTCAGATTTACGTAAGCGCTCTGAAGCTGATTTAAGCTGTCCACATGCAGCTAAAATATCGCGTCCACGCGGTATCCGAATAGGAGAAGCATAGCCCGCTTGATTAACGACATCAGCAAAACGCTCGATTTGCTCCCAATCAGAACATTGATAATTACTCCCTGGCCACGGATTAAAAGGGATTAAATTAATCTTAGCAGGAATCCCTTTCAATAACTGAATCAATCGCTTAGCATCATCTAAACTATCATTGATATCTTTCAGCATAACATATTCAAATGTGATTCGTTTTGCATTGGAAAGACCAGGATAATTACGGCAAGCCTCCATTAGTAAAGCAAGCGGATATTTTTTATTAATGGGAACAAGCATATCCCTTAGTGTATCGTGTACTGCGTGGAGTGAAATTGCTAACATAACACCAATTTCTTCTCCAGTTCGGATAATTCCAGGAACAACTCCACTAGTTGAAAGCGTAATTCGACGTTTTGATAAAGAAAGTCCATCGCCATCAGAGGCAATCAATAAAGCTTTTTTAACAGCTTCAAAATTATAAAGAGGTTCTCCCATTCCCATCATAACAATATTGGTAATTTTTCGTCCTTCAATGGGAACAATTGCTCCATCAGGGGTATTCTTATCAGGAAAATCACCCAAACAATCACGTGCAACCAATAATTGTGCCAAAATTTCTTCTGCGGTCAGATTACGAACAAGCATCTGCGTTCCCGTATGGCAAAAAGAGCAGGTTAACGTACACCCTACTTGCGATGAAAGACATAAAGTACCACGTCCTTCTTCAGGGATATAAACCGTTTCAATTTCAACAGGCCTTCCAGCTCCACGTGCAGGAAAACGTAAGAGCCATTTACGCGTACCATCTTTTGATATTTGTTCTCCAACAATTTCTGGGCGCGCAATGGAGAAATGACACTTAAGTGTTTCTTGCATTGCTTTAGAAATATTCAGCATCTCATCAAAATTTGAAACACCACGCACATAAAGCCAATGCCAAAGCTGACGCACACGCATACGCGTTTGATGCTCTGGTACACCAACTGTCTTTAAAGCTTGCATCATTTCATCTTGCGACAAACCAATTAAAGAGAGCTTAGAACTCTCCTTCACGACCACATTATCTGTTTTTCGTGCAAAACATGAACCAACTGGTCTAAGGTCATAAGAAATGGCCATTGCTTTCCAATTCACATCACTATTTTAGAGTTATCGAAACCTTAATGGCACTTTTGAGCTGCATTTAATGCAGCAGTGACCCCTTTTAAGGAATAAGTATAAGTGGTATGCGTTCCTCGTTTTGATATCGCTTGCACTGTCATATTGCTTCCAGCACGCATAGCAGAAACAAGCTGCTTTTCTAGCTCTGATGACGCCAGCCAAGCTGAGGAATCTTTCGTGAAAAAATCAAAGTCCTTACCTCCAATGGTCACTGTCACTCTCGACCCTTCTTGAAGGGTATAACCAGCCATAAACTGCGGTTCAAACGAAATAGGTGAATGAGAACGCTTGGTAACCAAGAAAAAGTTATCACCATGATTAACTGTCGTTGGAAGAGCCTTCAAAGGTACCGATAACACATAGCAAATCGTATTTTTGGGCGATTTATAAGAATAGGCTCCCCACGCTTCAAATTGATTTAAACGGCTTGGCGTTTGTGCATATGCCACTCCCGCTGTAACAAGAACCATTACAGATGCAGCAATAACAGTCTTTTCAAACATCTTCATTTAGCTCACTTCTTTAGTCTCTAACAAGATTTTCTTCATTGGAAAAATTTAACAAAAACTCCTCGATATTCATGTGTTATTGTCCTAATTCCTTCAATAAGCGAAATATTTTCACACTAATCAAAATAGATTTCTACGTTTCATTGTGACCTTTTAATCGTTACCAAAACATAAACTTCTTATTCAATAACCACATTAAAAAATAATATCTTCATTTTACGCTACTTATTTCGTTTTTGTATAAAAAACGATTTCTTTAAGCTATAGAACTTCAAAACGAGATGAAAATATACCACCACTCTGTTAAGAAATAAACCTTACTCTTTATATCACAAGCAATCTGATGCAAAATTTTGAAAATACACCCCGGACTCCCCGCAAAAAAGCTTAATCGCCTTACGAATATCACTTCTCGACTTTATGCATTCAATACATTTATGTTCGCAGAATACTCCATCTTTTACTCATTATAGTGCATTCATATTTCGTATTCAATATCGTCCCGATAACACTTTTTCTCAATCTTCAAAAGACCTTGTAAAAATAATAAAATATTATCAAGATATTAATAATAAAACATAAAGAATTTAGATTCTATCTCAATAATCACATACAATTTTGTTTCTTTTGATCTTATTTCCCTATATACTTCATCTCCAATTATTAATTTCTAAAATGATTTTAGTAGCTTATAATAGCTTAATCGTATTATTTTAATGTATTAGACGATATTTTTCTTTCTGTTATAAAAAACTTCTTAAGAATTCTTTGGGAAAGTCTCCTTATCTTATTTCTAAGTAATTTATAAAAAGAAATATAAAACTTTTTTCTATAGCAGTTCTAACATTACCGTTTTTTAAACAATATTTTAATCAATTAAAGACACTTAAATAAATCTTCCTATGCATAAAAACTCTTTCACCCAACCTAAAGGTATAATTTTCATTCTTACCGTACAAAATTGTTCTTTAGCATGAGCTCTATACAACAGCAGACATCTAAATCATATCTATAAAATAGTTGATCTCTCCACTTGTGAAGAAGAAAGCTGGCACCATAACACTATTTTCCAGCTCCCAATGTTTTGCACAACTCTCGATACTTTAGACGATTCATAGGAAGCATTTTTACCCCTTTCTTGTACAGTTTTTATCCACACGCTAATTCCGTTTACAACGTGCAAGGAAATGGTTTTGATTGATTCAACATAAACAAGTTTGGAATGAGAGAATTTTACAATATTCGGATCTCTCATCCAACATGCGAAATAGTGAATTATATTTAAAATCAATATCTTGCTATACTGAAGATACAATATATCTCTTATTTTTTCTTGAGCATTAAAATATTATCCCTAAACACTCAAACTCAACTTACAAAAAAATTCAATGCACAAATAAACTTTTCTGTTGATTTCTTTCCCGCTTTCAAAGGACGAAGATTCTTAATCCAATCTGGACTGAAAAAGTTTGGATTCTTGTCGAGCGATCTCCTCTTTTCTTCCCACTCATGTGATTCACTTAACTAAAGGCTCTACAGATAAGTCCTGTTTAAAAATATTTACCACGCACTCTAAAAGCACTTAATATATTAAGAAGACTTACAGAATTTATCTCACCATATCTCAAATGATAGTGTTTTTACAGTATAACAGGATAAAAGAATCCACGAACATAATAATTAGATGCTTTAATATACGAGAACAAGAAAGGAAAAGCCCTTCGTTTTTGTTGGTTGCTCTTTAAAAAGAAGGTTCAATTAGAAGTAAGTTTCTTAAATCTCATGACATAACCTTTTGTTATTAGTCTTAAGATGCAAATTATATTATTTCCTACGCTCTGTAGTGCATACCTCGCAATTTATACGCTCATAATAACTTTTAAGCTGCATTTGATTCTGAAGATTGAATCAATAAAGCATAAAGCGCATTGGCATTATGCGTACTGCGCAACTTTTGTACAACATCAGTGTGACGCAAAACACGTGCGATCTGTGATAAAGCTTTTAAGTGATCTGCACCAGCATTTTCAGGTGCTAAAAGGAGAAAAACGAGATCTATAGGTTCGTCGTCAAGAGCTTCAAAATCAACAGGACTTTCAAGACGTGCAAATATACCAATGATCCGATTAATATCAGGTAATTTTCCATGAGGAATCGCAATACCTCCACCCAAACCCGTTGAACCAAGCTTCTCGCGTTGTAAAACAACATCAAAAATCACATGCTCACTAAGACCTGTTAGCTTGGAAGCTTTTTCGGCTAAAATTTGCAGAACCTGTTTTTTCGAATTAGCCTTAAGAGCCGGAATGATCGCTTCCGGTGCTATTAACTCACTCAAATTCATACTTTAATTTTCCTCTTACACGCTAAAATGCTCATCAATAAACCTATAAACGCTATAGATACTTAATGTTCTTTCACTTTTCGCAACATCGCATGTGTTTTTACTTTTCAATTTATAATGGGTGATGGCTCAATACATCTCATATCACTTCTAAAACAACAATAAATAGTATTCGGATCATCATTAACGGCATAAGAAACCAAAGAAATGAAGTTGTTCATAAAGTTAATTTCCTTGCGACTCTAGAACAGGTCATTATTCATAAATTTATTAAACTTGTCATAAGAGTTTGATGTATAATCCGCCATCAGAGTTTTTCTTTCTTTAAAAATGAGCCCTTAAATTAAGATGAAAAGCATACTGAGCAAAATGGACCTTTACTTTGAAAATTACTGTATAGCTTGAACATCGACTTATAACAAGAATATAAAGATTTTTAGAAATTTAATGATTATTTTAAAAGATTTATAGATTTAGCCTGATATCTGTAGCCAAGCTCCTATTTTCAAATAGGCGATATAAACCAATAAAATACGACAACTCCTATTGAATAACCGCAATATATAAACCGGTGCTCCCATCAAAATACCTAAAACAGCATCATCGATATATTATTTGATTCGACAGAGAAAAATATGATAAATATCTCTTACCTTTCAATAACACACGCATTTATTGAGAGCTTCGTTTATCACTCATTATCACGTTAATCTAGTGATATCTTTTCTATGATATAATTATGAGTAAGCTAAACTTATAAAACAACAAACTAACCTCTAATGATGAAGCCTTTTTCACCACTCAATAACAACATTAAGGTTATAGTCATAAAAGAAGTTTTGGCATAAATAAGGAAATTTTCAGTAATAATGTTTGGTTAAACTTAAATGGAAACTCGTGAAAGCTGTAAAATCAAAGAGAAAACTGATTTCCCAAATAAATTCTGCGTACATCAACGTTGTTGATAATATCGTTAGGACAACCGTGAACTAACACCCGCCCTGTATGAATAATATAAGCGCGATCGACAAGCCCTAATGTCTCACGCACATTATGATCCGTTATTAAAACACCAATGCCACGCCTCGTTAAATGACGAATAAGTTGTTGAATATCGAAAATAGCGATAGGATCAATTCCTGCAAATGGTTCATCAAGTAACATAAAATGGGGACGAGAAGCTAAAGCGCGCGCAATTTCAAGTCTCCGACGTTCACCTCCAGATAACGAAAGTGCAGACATTTTACGTAAATGATCAATTTTAAATTCATGTAAAAGGCTATCTAACTCTTCACGTTGTTTAAGGCGATCTTTTTCAACGACCTCTAAAACAGCTTTAATGTTATTTTCTACTGAAAGACCACGAAAAATAGACGCTTCCTGTGGAAGATATCCAATACCTAAACGCGCACGTCGATACATCGGAAGATGCGTAATATCAAATCCATCAATTTTAATGGATCCTCCATCAGATTTTATAAGCCCTGTCACCATATAAAAACAAGTTGTTTTACCTGCCCCATTGGGCCCTAAAATGCCAACGGCTTCTCCCGTACGAATGCCAAAAGAAACACCATTAACAGTTCGTCTTCCTCGATAAACTTTAATCAAATTACTGGCAATCAAGGTCCCTTTTAAGGGATTTTTTGAAGCTTCACTTTCAAGATTATACCTATCGGTCTGTTTTTTTCTTTTGATTCCAAACATGAAATCTTAATGGCCATTCTTTTGATTTTGTTTTAAAATAATAGAAACACGACCTTTTTTCTTAGGCGTCTCACAACCTTCTAAAAAAGCCTTTCCGCTTTCCATATTTGCCGTTAGTTTGCACCCCGTTGCCACATTGTCACCATCAGTTAACACAACATGATTCCCTGTCAAACTCATCATTTTTGACTTTCCATCAAAAACACCTTTATCACCCGTAGCAACTTGCGTAGCAATTTTTATATAAACTTTTCCTAAAGCTTCCATTTTTTGTATACTCGACGAACCAAATAAAGAAACAGATGATGCCTTTGTATCTTCCTTGTTTTTATCAATTTCTTTATATGCTTTATCGTAGTAAACAACTAATTCTGCCGTTTTTAAAAGACGTTCACCTTGTACCACTGAAACATCACCCTTAAAAAGCGCTATCCCTTCTTTATCACGTATTTCCAAAGAATCTGCATGAAGTTCTACCGGTTCTTTATCGCTTGATAGACTTATTCCAAAATGAGCCACTTCAGCATATCCTAAAACTGCTCCTTCTCCTAACATTCCCATGCTAAAAGCTAACATCACACCTATCCATCTTTTGTACGATTTCATTATTTCAATTCTTCTGTTTGTATATACACATACTTCTCTTTATAAATATCCTTTAAAGATTTGTATTGATATTGCGTTATTGCTTTTGAAGCACTAAATGCACACCACCATGGAAATATATGTTTTTTCCTTTTTCTCGAATTTGTAAGGCGTTTGCGGCAAGATTCAAACCGGCTTGCTGAATATTAACACGTTGATCTGTTTTTAACTGTCCCTCGGATAAGTTAATACTAGCTGACATAAATCGTACCATCATCCCATCATTCGTCGTAATCGTGAATGGCTTATCCAACTGTAAAAAACCATTAATGTTATCGTAAACCCCCCCTTGTGCGACGAGAAAAACCTGTCGTTGTTGGCCCATAAATGCTCTAGCTGTAATGTTTTGCAACCCAATCATTCCAGCGTGTGTATGGTCTTGAAATGCCTTTTCTGCTTTAAGCCAATAAGGTTCATGAGCACGCGTATACCCTTCTAATTTTGGATTGAGCATCGTCAAATTCATCACGCCACTTTCTCCATTATTCAAAGGCATAGAATCAGAAGTAACGGGAACCAAGAAAAACGTAAACCAGCAAAAAACCAGCGCTGAAATCAACGCTAAGAGAGGTAAAAAAATTTTTAATATGCTAATGCGACGCGAATGACGGGATGCTTTTTTTAAAACATCTCCAAAAGATGATTGCGTTGAAAAGGCTTCATAATGATTGTGTACGGACATACTCTCCTGATCTCTTAAATCCTCCGCATTTTTAATCTGTATACCCTTTATAGAAGGTATTTTCAAATTTTGTTTCTTGCAATTTGTTTTTTCTTGATTTTATTTTGCTTTTATCCGTTTATATATTGTAATATGCATGGAGTGCACAATTACAAAATTTTTTTGTGTGAAAGTGAGGCTATTGTGGTAAAATCAGAGCTTGTACAAATTATCGCTCGTCATAACCCGCATCTTTTTCAACGGGATGTGGAGAATATTGTAAACGCTATTTTTGAGGAAATTGCAACAGCACTTGCAAATGGCAATCGCGTTGAACTTCGTGGATTTGGAGCTTTTTCTGTAAAAAGCCGTTCAGCCCGTAATGGACGTAACCCACGAACAGGTGAAGCCGTTTCTGTTGAAGAAAAGTGGATTCCTTTTTTTAAAACTGGCAAGGATTTACGCGACCGTCTTAATCAGTGAGAAACTTATGATAATTAAACGTATTCTTCTAACAAGTATCGGTGTGATTCTCGCAGCGGTTTTGATTGTTTTTATCGTGGCTAATCGTCAAATGGTTCCGTTAACCCTTGATCCTTTTCGAGCAAATCCTGAAAGTTTTACTTATCATGCTCCCCTCTTTATATGGCTCTTTATTTTCTTTAGTTTTGGTATTTTATTAGGAAATCTGATCAGTTGGTTTTCCTATCACAAATACAAAAAAGCTCTCAAAAAAAGTAAAGCCGAGATTGAAAAATTGAAAACATCTATCACAAATCTGGTGTAATGGTATTTAAATGAAATCTTTTCTCTTTAGTATTTTATATTCAGTACAGAGTTAAAAGTGCTCTTTTTCTTTTTTTATACATGTTTTAATTGACTTTAGCTTTTTTGCACTTTTACGAAACATTTAAGAGCTTTATAATATATTTTTATACCTCATATACCGTGATACAAAACATGCCCGCACAATGCTTTCAATTCTCCCATAACAATAGATATCCGCAGGAAAAGCTGCCCCTTATTTTAGAAACGGGTATAAGCGAAAACTATGCTCTCATTGATTCTGGTCATGGACAAAAATTAGAACGTTATGGAGCTTACCGCATTATTCGACCAGAAGGTCAAGCACTATGGAAACCCGCTTTACCACAAAAACAATGGGCTGATGTTGATGCTATTTTCACAGGAAACCTTGATGAAGAAGGGGTTGGGCGTTGGCATTTTCCTAAAAAGCCACTTGATGAAACATGGGCTCTTGCTTGGAATGGATTGTCTTTTCTAGGCCGTTTTACTTCCTTTCGTCATGTGGGGGTTTTTCCTGAACAAGATGCCCATTGGCGCTCTATGGAAGAACAAATTGTTAAAGCCGAACGCCCTATAAAATTGTTGAATCTTTTTGGCTATACAGGTATTGCCTCTTTGATTGGAGCACGAGCGGGTGCGAATGTTACCCATGTTGATGCTTCTAAAAAAGCCATTGCGTGGGCAAAAGCTAATCAAGAAAGAGCAGGATTACCAGATCATTCTATTCGCTGGATTTGCGATGATGCTATGAAATTTGTCGAGCGTGAACTGCGTCGTAAGAAAAGCTATGATATGATTCTTCTTGATCCCCCTGCTTATGGGCGTGGACCCCATGGTGAAATTTGGCAACTGTTTGATCATTTACCCGCTATGATCACAAATTGTCGTAAACTTCTCTCTGATAAACCGCTCTCTGTTGTCCTTACGGCTTATTCTATTCGTGCTTCCTTCTTTGCACTTCATGCTTTAATGCGTGATGCATTTGTAAATCTTGGTGGTACGGTCGAATCAGGAGAACTCATTTTGCGTGAAGAAGTTGCAGGACGTGCTCTTTCTACTTCTCTTTTTAGCCGTTGGATTGCTTGAATATGTGTAGACCCAAAACTGGTAGAGTGAAAGAAATTACCTCTCTTAGCAACCCCATCATAAAAAATCTTAAAGCACTTAGCCAAAAGAAAAACCGTAATAGAGAAGGTCTTTTCATGGCAGAAGGATTGAAATTGGTCATTGATGCTCTCAATCTTGGCTGGACAATACAGACGCTTATTTTTTCTAAAAGTGAAATCGGTAATGCTACTATCGAAAATACTGCCGCACGTGCTGTAGCCAACGGTGGTTTTGTTATTAAAGCCTCACAAAAGGTTATGGAATCACTTACCCGACGCGATAATCCACAAACAGTTATTGGTATTTTCAAGCAAAAATGGCACTCTTTTGAAATGATAAAAGGGCAGATTAAAGATGTTTACATCGCGCTTGATCGTGTACGTGATCCTGGAAACCTTGGTACCATTATTCGAACCGCTGATGCTGTAGGTGCTAAAGGTGTTATTTTAATTGGCGAGACAACAGACCCTTTCTCGCCTGAAACAGTCCGCGCAACCATGGGATCTATTTTCTCTGTACCACTTTATCGTTTTGATGAAAACGGCTTTTTAAACTGGTCTTCTCACTTTAAAGGTATGATTGTTGGAACACACCTCAAAGGTTCTCTGGATTATCGCACACTTGACTTCAAAAATGGCCCTATTATCCTTTTAATGGGGAATGAAAAACAGGGATTATCAGATCTTCTTACGAATCGGTGTGATAAACTTACGCGTATTCCACAAAGCGGACGAGCAGACTCGCTTAATCTAGCTGTAGCAACAGCTGTTATGCTTTATGAAATCCGTCGCCCCTATTTAATACTGGAACCATGTGAGGAAAAACATGATTCGTAAATCACTCCCTTTTCTTCTCTTGGGCTTGGCTTTTACAGTAGTACTTGATCAAGCTGTCAAATACTGGGTTATGCACAATATGCCTTTAGGAACAGAAATTTCGCTTATTCCTTTTCTTTCCCTTTATCATGTGCGCAATTCTGGCATTGCATTTTCGTTTTTTTCTTCCTTTTCTCAGTGGGGAATCATCGCCATCACGATCATTGTGATTATCTTTCTTCTATGGTTATGGAAAAATACTGAATATAATAAGTCTTTAATGTGCTTTGGCCTTATTCTTATTATTGGGGGAGCCATCGGCAATCTCATTGATCGTATTCGCTTTCATCATGTCACTGATTATATACTTTTTCATATTGATGATATTTTTTATTTTGCTATTTTCAACCTTGCAGATAGTTTTATCACTCTCGGTGTTATTGCCATCCTTATTGAAGAATTGCGTACTTGGATGAAAGCAAGGCGTCATTCCAATAGTACATCTTCTCATTGATATGTTCAGTGCCTTAGAAAACAGAGATTATTGACCGTCACAAGTCTGATTACGCATTGATTTCTCTTAATCAATTCTTGTTGCTCGTCATTTCACGTGTTTCTCTTCATGGGACTATAAGATCTTACTTTCTTTTAAACTTTACATTTCTACACTTAGTTAGTGCAAAAGAAATGAACTCAAATAGAATCAATATTTTTTATCCATGTGTCCTACATCACAATTTTTGAGGAGACATTTCACAGCATTTGAAGTTCTGTTTATTTGATTTGAACAATTGATTTTCGTACGTTTTTTAGTTTTTACAGATATCGATTTTACAGAGCCTTTCTTAAGTGCTTCGTTTAAAAACTCTCCTTTTTTATTTTATATATTGTTTAATAAAAAACATTTTTTCAACTATTTTCAATGGTGTCTTGTTAAAGCAACATATTGATTATAAATATAAATTACCGTTTTTCATATTGAATAAAAGCCCTTACTATCCTAAATCTCTTTTATTTGGAATCTGTTCATGTTGAATCCATTAAAACAATGTCTCTTGCAAGACACAAGTCAATAATCTTGATTGATTTAATATGAACAGATTTTCAACCAGAGAATCTTGCGATATTCGGAGTATCATTTAGCATTCAAAAAGACAATTTATCATTATACATCAATATATTATATAAAAATCCAATTCAATAGCTCTTATAACCGTGCAAAACAGATGCAATATTGGAGGTTGAAAATAGTGTGATGATACTTGCCGCTCTTCTCATAAACGCAAAAATAGTGAATATTTTATAAGGGATTGTATTACATAGTTTCTGTGAAAATAGAAAAGTTTTTAAGTATAGTCTTTTTATCTTGCAAAAATATGGCAAAAAATGGAAATATTTTTTATTAAAATGAACTATTTCCTTACCAATTTGTAAGGTTCCTTCTTCATATAAATCTCTTGTAATTTTTAAATAAATCTCCATAATAAGAGCATATATGCTGGAATTCTGTCAGTGATTCTTAAGGGTTTTTGTATTTGCCCAATTAAGGCTTATACCAAGCTTATCTGTGTAATGACAGAGACACCTTTAAAGCCCTATACCTGACAGAACATATGCTAAAGGATTTTATATTATGGCTAATTTTAAAGATTTACGTTCGGCACCTGCTTCTCATGCCGATGCATCAATTGATCAGGGATTACGCGACTATATGTTGGGTGTCTACAATGCAATGGCCATTGGTTTGCTTATTACAGCTGCTGCCGCTTATGCAATTGTATCATTAGCAACGACAACAGATATGAGCCAAGCAGCAGCTCAAATCAATAGCAGTGTTTATCTAACACCATTTGGAGTAACATTTTATACATCGCCATTCTCTTATATTGTTATGTTTGCACCACTCATAGCAGTCTTATTTCTCAGTTTTAAAATTAATACATTGAGCACAAATGCTGCTCGTAGTCTCTTTTTTGGTTATGCTGCTCTGGTTGGTCTTTCACTGTCTTCAATCGTTTTGCGCTATACGACAGAAAGTGTTGTGCAAACCTTTGTCATTTCCGCCGCAACTTTTGGAGCTCTTTCACTTTATGGATACACAACAAAGCGTGATCTCACAGCAATCGGTTCATTCTTATTCATTGGATTGATCGGCTTGTTGCTTTCCATGATTGTGAACATTTTTCTTGGATCAAGCGCTTTGCAGTTTGCTATTTCTGTGATTGGTGTTTTTATCTTTGCTGGTTTAACAGCCTACGATACCCAGAGCATTAAGTTGATGTATTATGAAGGAGATGAAAGCGATACCAGAGGACGTAAAGTTATTATGGGCGCGCTGAATCTTTATCTTGATTTCATCAATATGTTTGTCTTCTTGCTACAGTTTCTTGGCTCAAACCGTGATTGATTGCAAAAATCATTACTTAATTAAAGAACCTTGTTTCTTTTAGAAACAAGGTTCTTTTGTTTTTAGTGTAAATCTTTACCCTCTACTTCTTAGAAACTATTCTTTTCGCAAAATGACAAAAATCCCTTATAAGCAAAAATTCCCTTGGTTTACCGGTTTTATCCAACAAAAACTCCATAGCTCCTTTTTAAATACAATTCACAGCCGCTCTCATCATCAATCAAACATCGTCAATCAAAATAGTAATTATGATCTGACCGTTGCTTCCTATAATGTGCATAAATGTGTAGGTGTTGATAAAGTTTTTAATCCTACAAGAATTGTCCGTGTTATTACTGAATTACAAGTTGATATCCTTGCTCTTCAAGAAGCAGATAAACGTTTTGGGGAACGCATCGGTTTGATTAATCTTCAGCTATTAAAAGCTGAAACCGGTTTGATTCCTGTACCTCTTAATACTATGTCACCTCATGGCCATGGTTGGCATGGGAATGCTCTTTTTTTGCGAAAGGGATATGTACGTGATACTTTACAAGTCACTCTTCCTAGTATTGAACCACGTGGGGCTGTAATTGTAGAGTTGGAAATGGCAGCAGGCCCTATTCGTATTATTGCGGCTCATTTTGGCTTATTACGTTACTCTCGTAAACAACAAACAAAAATGCTCCTTGAAATTTTCCAAAAACGCCCCCTTATGCCTACACTCCTCATAGGAGATTTTAATGAATGGCGAATGGGAAAAGGCTCATCTTTAAATCATTTTTCTCCCTATTTTGATAGCACTTTTGAAGTTGTACCAAGCTTTCCCTCTCGTTTTCCTTTGTTAGCCCTTGATAGAGTTTTTTCTTTTCCCCACCAATTGGTAACAAGTATTGAAAATCATTATTCACCACTTGCACGCATTGCTTCAGATCATTTGCCTATCAAAGCCTATCTTAATCTTTCCAACGCAATCAATATTCTTAAAAATAAATAAAAAAATTAATGTGCCTCATCCCAATTTTGAGCCGTCATAACTTTTACTTCAAGCGGTACAGATAAAGATAGAACCGGTATTGTAGCATTTTCCATAACATTTTTAACAACAGTCATGGTTTTTTTACTTTCTTCTTCTGGTACTTCAAAAATCAGTTCATCATGAACTTGCAGCAACATTTTTGCTGATAGTTTTTCTGCTTTTAAAGCATCTTCCATATGTATCATAGCGCGGCGAATAATATCGGCCGCAGAACCTTGAATTGGAGCATTGATAGCTGCCCGCTCATTAAGAGAACGAATTTTTACATTCTTTGCTTTTATTTCTGGATAATGGATACGACGTCCAAAAATTGTTTCTACATAACCATTTTCACGTGCAAAGATTTTGGTCTTCTCCATATAATCTTTAATTCCTGGAAATCTTTCAAAATACAGTTGAATATAACGACCCGCTTCTTGGCGTGAAATTCCCAACTGATTGGCTAATCCAAAAGCTGAAATACCATAAATAATACCAAAATTAATCGCTTTTGCACGCCGTCGTATATCTGAATGCATTCCTTCTATCGCAACACCAAACATTTGTGATGCCGTTATAGCGTGAATATCATGCCCTTTAGCAAAAGCTTCTTTTAATGCTTTTATATCCGCAATATGTGCAAGAATGCGCAACTCAATCTGACTATAATCAGCAGAAAGTAACACATGTCCTTTGGGAGCAATAAAAGCTGTTCGAATTTTACGTCCTTCAGCAGTTCGCACTGGAATATTTTGCAAATTTGGCTCTGATGATGATAACCGACCTGTTGATGTTATTGCCAAAGAATAATTCGTGTGAACTCGCCCTGTTTTTGAAAAAATATAAGAAGGCAAGGCATCTGTATAGGTAGATTTTAGCTTTGAAAGTTGACGCCACTCAATAATTTTACGCGGTAAAATATGACCTTCAGCAGCCAACTCTTCTAAGGTCTGTGCAGAAGTTGACCATTGTCCACCCTTTGTTTTAGCGCCTCCAGGCAATCCCATTTTGCCAAAAAGGATATCCCCTAATTGCTTTGGCGAAGCAAGATTAAACTTTTCATCAGCTTGTTTGTAAATTTCCTCTTCTAGAATCAAAGCAGCTTGTGCCAACTCTCCTGAAAGACGCAATAAAATCTGCCTATCAATAAGAATCCCCCGTTCTTCCATTCTTGCAAGAACTTCTACAAGAGGTCGATCAAGACGCTCATAAATTTTTGTCATTCCACGAGCAACAAGTTGCGGTTTCAATACTTGCCAAAGACGTAGCTTTATATCAGCATCTTCCGCCGCATAAAGGGTTGCTTGTTTTAAATCTACTTGTGCAAAAGAAGTAATTTTTTTCCCGTTATGCGTTAAATCTTTATAGGCAATTGGTTTATGCTCAAGCCAACGTTCAGACAAATCATCCATATTATGGGCTAACATTCCAGCATCAAAAGCATATGATAAAAGCATGGTGTCGTCAAAAGAGCTTATCATAATGTCGTATTGCTTCATCACCAACCAATCATATTTTATATTATGACCAATTTTTAACACCGCTGAATCTTCTAATATCGGTTTTAAAAGTGCTAAAGCTTTTCGAGCCCCAATCTGTGAAGCAATGCGCCCGCCCCTCAAAAGGTCCTCTTCTCCTTCATCAAAATGTTCAAGAGGTATATAAGCTGCTTTTTCCGGCTGTAATGCGAGTGAAAAACCAACAAGCTTTGCTTGCATCGGATCAAGAGATGTTGTTTTAGTATCAAAAGCGAAAAAACCCTGCTCTTGTGCTTGTGATAACCAGTCTTTTAAAATTTCCTCATCAAGAATTGTTGTATAAGCATCTCTTGTAATTTTTTGAGTCAGCGCTTGATCTTTACGTTCTTGTGCAAAAACTTGTGGAGAATTTTCAGAAAAATTATGAAGGGATGCGCGCTCAGTATTCTTGATATCAGAATCATGCCTGATATCAGAATCATTCCTGGGGCTTAGTTTTTCCCATTCAACATTTATATCAAGTGCGTCAATAACAGCTGCATCGCATGTTGTTGCCTCTGCCACGCGACGCGTTAATGTTGAAAACTCCATCGCTTTCAAAAAAGCAATTAAAAGTGGACCATCTTGTGGCTCCAAAATAAAATCATCTAAATCATTATCTATAGGAACATCTGTTTTAAGCCTGACAAGTTCACGAGATATTTTAACTTGTTCTCTATAAGCTTGAATGTTTTCACGTCGTTTTGTTTGTTTAATTTCTGTTACGTTTTGCAATAGAAGATCAAGAGAACCAAATTCATTTAACAACTGAGCTGCAGTTTTTGGACCAATGCCTGGAATACCCGGTACATTATCCGTTGAATCTCCAATTAATGCTTGTAAATCAATCATTTTTTCAGGCGCAACACCCCATTTTTCTATAACTTCTGAGATACCTATATGCTTATCTTTCATTCCATCATACAAAGATACATGCGTATTTACGAGTTGCATAAGATCCTTATCGGAAGAAATAATGGTTGTTTTTGCCCCAACCTTTGTTGCCAACTTTGCATAGGTAGCAATTAAATCATCCGCTTCAAAGCCTTCCTTTTCAATACAAGGCAAATTAAAAGCCTTCGTTGCTTGGCGTATTAGCGCGAATTGAGGAATTAGATCTTCAGGAGGTTCAACGCGATTCGCTTTATATTCAGGATAAATTTGTTTCCGAAAAGTATCAGATGAATAATCAAAAATAACAGCAAAATGTGTTGGAACAACACCCGTAGCTGTATTACGAGCATCACAAAGTAATTTCCATAACATATTGCAAAAACCAGCTACTGCTCCTACAGGAAGTCCATCCTTTTTACGTTTTAAAGGCGGCAAAGCATAATAAGCACGAAAAATATAGCCTGATCCGTCAACCAAAAAAAGATGATCTGTTGCTTTCATGACAATTTTTTCTCCATTTCAGCTAAAAAAACAAATTACCCTTATATATTTTTTCACTTTGCCTCTAAAAAGCCATTTTTTCTCTTCATAAGACGTGAAGTCGTTGCACTTTATATTAAGTACCTAGAGCTTTTCTTTGCTGTTACAGGATTAATAGCTTTCATTTTGCTCCTCCTATGATAGCTGAGGTACGATGTAGCGACAGGGTCGTTGTGGTGTTCCCCTCCCCACAACGACCGTTTTTTTTGACATCGATATTCTTTAATTTCAATCGTGACTCTTTTAGATAAAAGATGATGTTATTCATGAATTTTGAAGTTATTCCACAGAGCTTTTTCACCCATTTTGTAGATAAAATCAGCGTGTAACTTTTTTTCTTGCATACTCAATCTTGAAGGTAAAGCCTGCGGGCGAATTTTAACGGCATAAGATGTATCTTTATCGTTCTGGATATGTTCATCAATACCCCTTCTGTTATCAAAACCCAATACACCTTGCTTTCCACCAATGAGCTCAATATAAACATCGGCTAGAATCTCTGCATCAAGCAAAGCACCATGAAGAACACGATGGCTGTTATCAATTCCAAAACGTTTGCATAAAATATCAAGAGAATTAGGACCCATAGGAAATTTACGCCGCGCCATAGCCAATGTATCAAGAATATTATCAACACTGATAAGCGGTTTGTTGACGCGTTTTAATTCTGCATTAATAAAACCAATATCAAAACTCGCATTATGCGCAATCATTGTCGCGTCTTTGATAAATTCCAAAAATTCATCAACAATATCACTAAAACTTTTCTCGTTTTTCAAGCGTTCATTGGTTAATCCGTGAATTGCTACAACTTCATCAGGAATAATAACGCCTTCAGGGTTTAAATAAACATGAAATTGGCGTCCTGTGAGATAACGATCAACCATTTCTACACAACCAATTTCGATTATGCGATCTTTCTCTTTATCTAAACCTGTTGTTTCTGTATCAAAAATAATTTCACGCATAATTTTAATTCTTTAGCAATTTTTTTATCACATCAAAAACCTGTTGACGTGTATTCTCTAAATCTTTCCCTGTATCAATAATAAAATCAGCGCGTTCTCGTTTTTTTTCATCTGGCATTTGTTGAGCGTTGATAAAGGAAAATTTTTTCTCATTCATACCTTGGCGAATCATTACACGTTCTTTTTGTATTTCTGGTGGAGCAGAAACAACAATAACGCTATCCACACGACTTTCACCATTTTTTTCAAACAGAAGTGGAATATCAAGAATAACTAATTTTTTCCCTTGTTCACGCGCTATATCAATAAATTCCCTTTCTTTTTCTTGCACCAAAGGATGAATTATTTTTTCTAATGTTTGTAATTTTTCCTTATCATCAATCAAAATTTCAGAAAGTTTCAAACGGTTAACTTCTCCGTTTTCAACAACACCTGGAAAAATACGCTCTATGAATGACAAAGCTGGCTCACTTTTATAAAGCTGTTGTACTGCTTCATCAGCACTAAAAACAGAAATACCCGCTTGCTTGAAAAAATCAGCAACTGTTGATTTTCCCATAGCAATTGATCCCGTTAATCCTATGATCTTCATTCTCTTTTTTCACTCATATCCTCTAAAATAGCTGTCCGTAACGCTTTTGTTACCTGTGGTCTTATTCCGAACCACTGTTCAAACCCTATAACAGCCTGATGTAGAAGCATCCCAAGTCCATCAACCGTCTTGAGATCACAAGCCTTTGCCTGTTGTAAAAAAGGAGTTATCAATGGTGTATAAATAATATCTGTTACTAATGCCGTTTTTTTTGCTTTATGAAAATCGCAAAAAAAAGAATCACTTTTTTCTTCTGGACTTTTTATGCCAATAGAGGTTGTATTAACAATCAAATCAGCTTGATGAAGTATTTCATGGATTTTATGCCAATCGTAAACTTTAATGATTTTTCCAAAATGCTGAGCTAAATTATCAGCACGTTGTTTTGTACGGTTAATTAAATAAATCTGTTCAAATCCGCGTCTTTTTAAGGCATATATGATAGCGCGTGCGGCACCACCTGCTCCAAAAACAAGAGCTGTTTCCCCTCCCCAATCAGATACAAAATCATCAAGATTAGCGCTAAAACCATAGGCATCACTATTCGTGGCACAAAGCTTATCTCCTTCATACCAAAGTGTATTAACAGCACCAATCATTGTTGCTCTCTCATCTTTATAATCTGCTAAACGAAAAGCTTCCTGTTTATAAGGCAAAGTAACATTTCCTCCACAAAAGCCTATTTTTTGTAAAGACGCAATAAAATGACTGAACTCTTCAGATGTTACTTCTTGTGCAAGATATTCTCCTTGTAAACCATATTGTTTAAGCCAAAAATTGTGAATTCTTGGCGATTTTGAATGATGAATAGGAGAACCAACAACAAAAGCACGCGGATAATTTGTTTTTTTTATTGTTAAGTCAACCATCAATAATTCCTAAGTGGCGCAGTTTTATGAGTAGAGGCAGCAAAGGTAAACCAACAATGGTAAAAAAATCTCCTTCAATTTTTTCAAAGAGATGAATTCCTTCTCCTTCAATTTGATATACTCCCACGCTGTTTAAAACATCTTTTCCTACGCGTGCTAAATAACGTTCAATAAATTCTGATGAGAGTAAACGAACAGACATATGTGCACTAAAAGCTTCAACCCAAATTTTTTGACCATTTTTAAATAAAGCTACCGCACTATGAAGAGAATGGGTTTTTCCTGATAATTCACATAAACGTTGATGTGCTTCTTTAATATTTGTTGCTTTGTGAAAAACTTGACCTTCAAAATCAAGAACTTGATCACAACCAATAACGAAAGCATCAGGAAAACGATCTGAAACATTTTTTGCTTTTGCGCTCGCAAGAAAACAGCTGAGTTCTTTAGGTGTTTTTTCTTTTGCTTTTTTTTCTACTTCTCTTTCATCAAAAGAAGCTCCTTCAATGGAAAAATTTAAGCCTGCTTTTTTTAATAATTTTGCACGATAAAAACTAAGAGATGCTAATATTAAAGTATCTGCGTTCATGAGAATTTTCTCTCATTTCCTTCACGAAATCGTGATAACAGTTCAAATATTGCAGCAGCAGTTTCTTCAATAGAACGTCTTGTGACATCAATAATAGGCCAACCAAAACGTTCGCAAATGCGTTTTGCATGGATTAATTCTTCAGCTATGTTGATACGATTAGTATAATTATCAAGAGCAAAACCTTCTCCTAAATCTCTATTTTGACGAATATGTGAGATTCTTTCAGCTGAAGCAATTAAACCAATAATTAAAGAATTTTTTACCTCTAAAAGAGATTCTGGCAAATCAATTCCTGGAATAAGAGGAACATTAGCCGTTTTGATTCCGCGATTTGCTAAATAGATGCTTGTTGGTGTTTTAGAGGTTCTTGAAATTCCCACAAGGATCACATCTGCTTCGGATAAGCTACTGGAAGACTGTCCATCATCATGCTCTATTGTAAAATCCAGTGCCTCAATACGGCGAAAATAATCTGCATTAAGATCATGTTGTGCGCTCGCACGTAAATGTGTTGGCATTCCAAGGTAAGACTGAAAAGCATTTAAAACAGGATGCAATATATCAATACAGGGAACTTCTATTTTTTTGCATTTTTTTTGAAGGAGTAGTTTAAGTTCTTCATCAATCATTGTGTAAAGAACAATACCTGGCTCTTGTTGTATTTCATCAAGAGCTTTCTGTAACTGTATTCTATTACGAATCATAGGATAGATATGCTCTGTTGCCTGAATCATTGCATATTGCGATGCTACAGCTCTTCCAACAGAAATTAATGTTTCTCCTGTTGCATCAGAAAGCATGTGTAAATGAAAGAATTTTTTTTCTTTTGTCACAAAAATTTTAACTCCTTGTTAAGACATGTGTATATATACTCACCGTTTTTTATAAAACTAAAATTTATGAAAAATTCTCCTTTTTTATGCACAAATTAAATGCTTGTGATAATTTAATCCCTCTTATAAAAAAAGAGGGGATAATATCTTTAAGATAGTGATATTTTTATTCTTTTTTCAGTTCCTTTTGTGGATAAAATTGAGGATAAATAATAATCCACACTAAACACAGTTATAAATAAGAATAATCCTTTCTTTAATATAAATTTATTAATATAAATTTCTGTAAAAAATACTTTTGAATAGCATTTCATTAATGCTATAATCCTAACTCACATTTTTGTTATTAAAATAATTAAATACTATTTGGATTTTATATTTTTTCAAGTTTTTCATATAATTACTTAATATTACAGGAACAAATTTCATATAAATGGTACTTGCAGATTAAAAAAATTGAGTGTAGGATATTTTTTCTTAATAATATTTCACTCATAAATTTCCATAAATTATTTAGAACAATCTTCTCCTTAATTACAAAGAGCATATTTCATGCAAAAAATGAAACTACAAGAACTTAAAAGCAAAAATCCCGTTGAGCTTGTTTCTTTTGCTGAAACATTAGAAGTTGAAAATGCCTCCCTTATGCGCAAACAAGAATTAATGTTTGCTATCTTGAAAAAACTTGCTCTACAAGACGTTGAAATTATAGGAGAAGGTGTTGTTGAAGTTTTACAAGACGGATTTGGATTTTTGAGATCTGCTGATGCTAATTATCTTCCTGGTCCTGATGATATTTATCTTTCACCTGCACAAATACAGTCGTTTTCTTTAAAAACAGGCGATACAATTGAAGGTCCCATACGCAGTCCAAAAGAGGGAGAACGTTATTTTGCTCTCCTTAAAATTAATACAATTAATTTCGAAAAACCTGAAAAGATTCGTTATAAAATCCACTTTGATAATCTTACTCCTCTTTATTCAAATGAACGTTTCCAAATGGAAATACAAGATCCTACAGAGAAAGATATGTCATCACGCGTGATTGATTTGATATCTCCATTGGGAAAAGGACAAAGAGGGTTAATTGTAGCTCCTCCTCGGACGGGAAAAACAGTTTTACTTCAAAATATTGCTCATTCTATTACCACTAATCATCCTGAATGTTATCTCATTGTTCTTTTAATTGATGAACGACCAGAAGAAGTTACTGATATGCAGCGTTCAGTAAAAGGAGAAGTGGTTTCTTCTACTTTTGATGAACCTGCAATACGTCACGTACAAGTGGCAGAAATGGTCATTGAAAAAGCCAAACGTCTCGTTGAATATGGGCGTGATGTTGTTATTCTTCTCGATTCTATTACACGTCTTGGGCGTGCATATAATACAGTTGTTCCTTCTTCAGGTAAAGTTTTAACAGGTGGTGTGGATGCAAATGCCCTCCAGCGTCCAAAGCGTTTTTTTGGTGCAGCACGTAATATTGAAGAAGGCGGATCTTTAACCATTATTGCAACGGCTTTGATTGATACAGGAAGTCGTATGGATGAGGTTATTTTTGAAGAATTTAAAGGAACAGGTAATTCGGAAATTGTTCTTGATCGAAAAGTTGCTGATAAACGTATTTTCCCTGCTATGGATATTTTAAAGTCAGGAACGCGTAAGGAAGAACTTCTGGTAGAACGACAAGATTTACACAAAATTTTTGTTCTTCGTCGTATTTTAGCATCTATGAATGTAACAGATGCAATTGAATTTTTGATTGATAAATTAAAGCAAACAAAAAATAATAGTGAATTTTTTGATTCAATGAATACGTAGAGTCATTAAAGTTTTTATTAGGATAAAACCTGTGGATACAATCTTTGCTGTTTCGAGTGGATTGTTACCTTCAGGGGTTGCAGTCATTCGGCTTTCTGGTCCTCATGTTGTGGATATAGTTAAAACGCTTTGTGGTCGTTTACCTAAAGCACGTTTTATGCATTATGGAAATCTTACTGCTCGTGATGGTAGTTTTTTAGATTCTGGTTTAACTGTTTTTTTTCCTGCTCCTCATAGTTTTACGGGGGAAGATTGTGCAGAATTCCATTTACATGGAGGAAAAGCAGTCGTTAATCGTTTTCTCGATGAATTGTCGACATTTTCTGGATGCCGTATTGCAGAAGCAGGTGAATTTTCACGTCGTGCTTTTATGGAAGGAAAATTAGATCTTGTTCAAGCAGAAGGTCTTTCTGATTTAATAGAAGCAGAAACGGAAAGCCAACGGCGTTTAGCTGTTATGGGTACAAGTGGACATTTAACGACGCTTTATCGTGATTGGCGTCATAAGCTTATGAAGGCGCGTGCTTTTATTGAGGCAGAACTTGATTTTGTTGATGAAGCAGATATTCCCAACGCAATATCTGATAAAGTTTGGAAAGATGTTCAGGATCTTTGTACTTCTATTCGGGAATATATTACTGAAGGAGAACGTGCGAGTATTTTACGTGATGGATTAAAAATTGTTATTGCTGGTGCTCCAAATTCTGGAAAATCAAGCATTATGAATCGTCTTTCAGGAAGATCTGTTGCTATTGTAACGGAAGAAGCAGGAACAACCCGTGATGCTTTAGAAATGAGAATTATTCTTGGTGGTTTACCTATTTTTTTAACCGATACTGCTGGTTTTAGAAAAACAGAAAATAAAATAGAACAGATGGGAATAGAAATTGCTAAACAGCATGTTAGGGAAGCTGATTTGGTTATTTTGGTTTATGATATAGGAAATCCTAAGCAAGTTGATTTACCAGAAACATCGGCTGAAATATGGTGTGTTGGCAATAAGCTTGATCTTTATGAAAAAAATGATCAGCGTTGGTCTATACAATTTTCCGCATTAACTGGTTTAAATTTTGATTATTTTATAAAAGAACTTGAATTATTTTGTCATCATCGTGCTTCTGAAATTGGAAATATTGTTCCAGCACGTAAAAGGCAACTTCAATTATTAAAGGAGGCTGTTAAAGAGATTGAATTTTCTCTTAATTATCATTCTCTTGATCTCAGTTTACGTGCAGAACATCTCCGTTGTGCAAGTGATTTTCTTGGGAAAATTACAGGGGATATTGATGTTGAAGATTTGCTTGATATTATTTTTTCAGAATTTTGTGTTGGTAAATAATGATTCACGTGAAACATTGATTATTTCATAGACAGATTCTAAAGATTATGTAATTTATATCTTGTTTCACGTGAAACCTTAGAATATTTTCTACGGAATTAATTAAATGCAATCATATGATGTTATTATTGTTGGTGGTGGTCATGCTGGCTGTGAAGCGGCTTCAGCTTCAGCACGTGTAGGAGCCAAAACAGCGATTGTTACACATAAAATATCAGCACTGGGAACAATGTCGTGTAATCCTGCTATTGGTGGACTTGGAAAAGGGCATCTAGTTCGTGAAATAGATGCGTTAGATGGTCTTATGGGAAGAGCAGCGGATGCTGCTGGAATTCAGTTTAGACTACTTAATAGACGTAAAGGACCGGCAGTAAGAGGACCACGGACACAGGCAGATAGACAACTTTATAAAAAAGCAATTCAAAAATTATTAAAAGAACAAGAAAATCTTACTCTTATTGAGGATGAAGTTATTGATCTGGTTGTTAAAGATAATTGTGTATCAGGTGTTATTTTAAAAAAACAAGGAACAATTTTTTCTGGTGCTGTTGTTTTAACAACAGGTACGTTTTTAAATGGCTTTATTCATATTGGTAATAAAACATGGGCTGCTGGTCGTATGGGAGATCAGTCAAGTGTAAAACTTGCTGAACATTTGAAAAAATATCATATAAAACTTGGACGATTAAAAACAGGAACCCCTGCTCGTTTGAGTAAAAAAACAATTGCTTGGGAAGCTCTCCAAAAACAACAAGCAGATGAAAATCCCATACCCTTTTCTCTTTTAACAGAGAAAATTGAACAACCACAAATTGAATGTGCAATAACACGTACAAATGAGAAAACACATCAAATTATTCGCGAGAATATTTATCGCTCTGCTTTATATTCTGGAAATATTGAAGGGTTAGGACCACGTTATTGTCCTTCTGTTGAAGATAAAATTGTTAAATTTGGAGAACGTGATGGACATCAGATCTTTCTGGAACCAGAAGGATTAAATGATGATACTGTTTATCCAAATGGTCTTTCTACTTCTCTTCCTGAAGATGTACAAATTTCTCTATTGAAGACCATTGAAGGATTGGAAAATGCTATAGTTTTGCAACCTGGTTATGCTATTGAATATGATTTTGTTAATCCACAACAATTAACGAGAAACTTAGAATTACGTTCTTTACCGGGTTTGTTCTTAGCAGGCCAAATTAATGGTACAACAGGATATGAAGAAGCAGCAGCACAAGGACTTTTAGCTGGATTAAATGCTGCACGTAAAGTAGGTAAATTAGATGAAATACTTATAAGTCGTTCTACTGCTTATATTGGTGTTATGATTGATGATTTGGTTTCACGTGGTGTTTGTGAACCTTATAGGATGTTTACATCACGTGCTGAATTTCGTTTATCTTTACGATCTGATAATGCTGATACGCGTTTAACACCTTTGGCACAAAAATGGGGTATTGTGAGTAAAATACGTTGGGAATGTTATCAGAAAAAACAACAACGGCTTGATCAAGCACGATCAATATGTCAAAATCTTTTTTTAACACCCAATGAAGCTTCTGCTCATGGATTACATGTTAATCATGATGGAATTCGGCGTTCGGCTTATGATTTTCTTGCTTATCCTCATATGACCTTAGAGCGTCTTTCAGATTTTTGGCCACAATTAAAAACAATTGATTCTAAAACAGCAGAATCTTTAGAAATTGAAGCACAATATGCGGTTTATTTAGATAAACAAGCACAAGATATTGCCTCTCTTCAGAGAGATGAGCGTTTAGAAATTCCTTCTTCTCTCGATGTTCAGGCAATTTCAGGTCTTTCAAATGAACTTAAATCAAAAATTCAAGAAGTGTCGCCGCGTTCAATTGCTGATGCACAAAAAATTGATGGCATGACACCCGCCGCGTTATCGCTTATTATTACACATATTCAACGTCAACGACGTGAAAAGGCTAAAACAGCTTAATGAATTTTTCTACAGAAAAAAAATATCAACAATTATTAAATATTGTTCCTTCTGTTTCACGTGAAACGATGGAAAATTTAATTCAGTTTGAGTCTTTAATACTTCAGTGGAATGCACATATTAATTTGATATCTGCTACAACTATACCAGATCTATGGACACGACATATTCTAGATTCAGCACAAATTTTTCCTTTGTATGCTCATTCTTTACATTGGTGTGATTTAGGATCAGGAGGAGGTTTTCCTGCAATTGTGATTGCTATCTTTTTGAAAGAAAAAAAAGCAGGACATATTAATCTTGTTGAAAGTAATGGGAAAAAAGTTGCTTTTTTGCGAACAGTTATTGCTCAACTTAATCTTCCAGCAACGGTTTATCACGCGAGAATTGAAGATATATATCAAAAAATTCCCATATCTGATATTATAACGGCACGGGGATTAGCGCCGCTTGATACTCTTTTACAACTCATTTTTCCTTTATTAACAGAAAAAACAATAGCTCTTTTGCAAAAAGGTCGGGATTACGCTACAGAAATAAAAAATGCCTCTGCCAATTGGCACTTTGATCTGTTAAAACATAAAAGTAAAGTTGATGAAAATTCTGTTATTTTGGAAATTTCTCATATTCGATCATATAGAGGGTAGAGCAAAATGAGCGAAACACGAATTATCGCTATTGCAAACCAAAAGGGTGGAGTCGGAAAAACAACCACAGCAATTAATCTTGCTACAGCTTTAGCGGCTATTGGTGAAAATGTCCTTATTATGGATGTTGATCCACAAGGTAATGCTAGTACAGGTTTAGGGATTGATCGTAATAGCCGTCCTTTATCTTCTTATGATGTTTTGGTTTCGGGCGTTTCAATTACACAGGCGGCTTTAAAAACAGCCGTACCCAATCTTTATATAGTTCCCTCTACACTTGATCTCTTAGGTGTGGAAATGGAAATTTCTTCATCAAAAGATCGCATACAACGCTTACGTAAAGCTCTCTATGATGATCCGGAAATGGAAAAAAAATTCAATTATATTTTAATTGATTGTCCTCCCTCCCTTAATCTTTTAACACTTAATGCTATGGGGGCTGCGGATTCTGTTTTAGTGCCTATGCAGTGTGAATTTTTAGCACTTGAAGGTTTAAGTCAATTACTTGAAACAGTAAAACAAGTGCGATCCGTACTTAATCCATCTTTAGAGATCCAAGGTATTGTTCTAACAATGTATGATGGACGTAATAACCTTTCAAATCAAGTTGTTGAAGATGTACGTTCTTTTATGGGAGATAAAGTTTATCGTACTGTTATTCCACGAAATGTAAGAGTATCAGAAGCGCCTTCTTTTGGCAAACCTGTATTGCTTTATGATCTTAAATGTGCTGGGAGCCAAGCTTATTTGCGTCTAGCATCAGAAATGATTCAACGTGAAAAACAAGCACGTGCTGCTGCTTAAAAATGTAAAATTTTTTGTAAGAAAACTCAAAGAGCAAAATTATGAACGATGATCTATCAAAAAAAAGACTAGGACGTGGATTAGCGGCATTGATTGGAGATATCAATTTAAACAACAATATTGCACGTTCATCAAGCTTTGATAAATTAAATGAATCCGGTAGTCTTTCTGAGCGATTTATTTCTATTGAATCTATTTCATGTAATCCTCACAATCCTCGGCGTCATTTTACTGAAACAGAGCTTGATAATTTGACACAATCAATTCGTCAACACGGTGTGGTTCAACCGGTTATTGTGAGGCCTTTAAGAGATCATCCTCATCGGTTTGAATTGATTGCGGGTGAACGGCGCTGGCGTGCAGCACAACGTGCAAATTTAAGTCAATTACCCGTTATTATTCGTGATGTGGACGATAAAACGGCTTTGGAATTGGCAATTATTGAAAATGTTCAACGTGCAGATCTTAATCCTATCGAAGAAGCAAAGGGATATGAGATGCTTCTAAATGAACATGATTATACGCAAGTAGATTTAGCGCAAGTTATAGGAAAAAGTCGTAGTCATGTTGCAAATACGCTTCGTTTGTTAAAACTTCCAGAAAAAGTACAACAATTCTTAACTGATGGACAACTTTCTGCAGGTCATGCACGTTGTCTTATAACCGTTGATGATCCACAAAATTTAGCTGAGAAAATTATTCGTGAAGGGCTTTCAGTACGTCAAACAGAAATACTTGCATATGAGCAAGCTAATCCTAAAACTAAAAAGCGTACCAATACGGAGAAAGATGCTGAAACAAAATCTTTAGAAAAATTACTTGCAGATGTGATAGGAATGAAAGTTATTATTCGACATGGTAAAAAAGGTGGAGATTTAAAAATACATTACTCTTCATTAGAACAATTAGATGAAATTTGTCGGCGTTTACAAAGTTAATCAATTGTTCTAAAAAGATTTTTTTAACAGTTATCTTTTAAAATTTTTATTATTCTATACATATGCTCTTTAGCAAATTCTATATTTCTTGCAGGTAAAGAGTTTTTTTCATAAGTAGAATTTTCTTCATCAGTAAGTACATACAATGTCGCTTGAAGTGCTAGGTGAGCAACAACAAAATCTTTCGGTGTTATATTATTTTCTTTTAAAATATTCACAAGTTTTGGTTTACTAGAAATATAGGTAGTGTAGTTTTCAATACTAGAGTGGATACTAGAATCATAAGTTATAAGATTATTTTTTGTTTCTGGAAGTAAGTTTTTACATTCTTTTTCAATTTTTTCCAGCTTTAAAAGAAAATCTTCCGTTAAGGGATAATTTGCAATGAGAGGTGCTATAAGAGAAGAATTATCTGTTTCCTTTTCCTCTGCCATTGTTTGTTGAATATGTATCACGAAAAGAAAAAGCAGGAACAAACGTAATACGAACTTACGCATGGTTAAAAATTGTCCTTTCTTCTTCGAACTTCAGCAAAAACTTCTTCATCTGTTTTTTCTTCCATTACAAGGTTCTTTCGCAATACACTATCATCCCAGCGGAGAAAGGGATTGGTGGCTTTTTCTTGCCCTAAGGTTACTGGTAAAGTCATAGCGTTTTTTGCACGTAGCAAAAAAACTTCCTCTATTCTTTGGTGGAGTTTTTTATTATGTGGGTCAATTGTTAGTGCGAAAAGAGCGTTATTTTTTGTATATTCGTGTCCACAATAGAGAAGTGTTTCATCAGGAAGTTTACGAAGTTTTTTTAAAGAATTCAGCATTTGTGCTGGTTTTCCTTCGAAAAGACGTCCACAGCCCAATGAAAAAAGTGTATCTCCAGCAAAGAGTAAATTCTTTTCAGGAAAATAGTAAGATAATGCGCCTAGAGTATGACCAGGTGTTGAAAGAGCTAAAAGAAGGTGTGAGCCAAAAGAAAAACTTTCATCAGGTTGAAGTGTTTTATCAAGATGATTGATCTTTTCTTTTTCTGCTTCTGGTCCGATAACCGTAGCGTTGTAAACTTGTTTTAATTCTGATAGGGCTTCTACATGGTCGTGATGATGATGAGTTACAAAAATAGTGTTAAGTGTCCAATTGTGGCGCTTTAAGGCATTGTGAATCGCTTTGCTTTCAGGAGCATCTATTGCAGCTGTCATACCACTTTTTTCATCATGAAGGAGTACACCGAAATTGTCTTCTCGACAAATAAACTGTTCAATCAACATATTTTTTCTCCCGAACAGTGTTTGGCGATGAATCTATAAAATAATCGGTAGTGATGATTTTTTTAAGAATCAGATTTGTCCTCTTCTGTAAAAAGTCCTTTTGAATGTTTTATAATTATAGGCATTTGGGTAAGCATGAAAAGGACTGTTATAGGCATGACGCCAAATACTTTGAAACTTGTCCAGAAATTATCGCTAAAATTACGCCAAATTATTTCATTCAAAATGGCAAGAAAAATGAAAAAAAACGCCCAACGATAGGTAAGTTTTTGCCAACCTAAATCATCAAGTTTTAAGGTAGAATCAAGAGCATAACGTAAAAGTGGTTTTTTAAAAAACATCCCTCCAAAAAGTATAAAAGCAAATAAGCTATTAATGATTGTTGGTTTCATTTTTATGAAAGTTTCATTATGAAGCCAGAGAGTTAGAAAGCCAAAAACTAAAACAAATATTCCTGAAATAAGAGGCATAATAGGAATTTGTCTTGCAAGGATCCATGATAAGCTTAGGGAAATAATAATAGCCACCATAAAAATAGCTGTTGCAGGGAAAATAGGCTTACTAAAATTTTGAAAAAATCCAATGTTTTTTATCAGCCATTCTCCCTTATAATTGGCAAAAAAGAAGGCAACCAATGGACCCATTTCCAAAAGAAATTTAAGTGTTGGTGAGAGAGAATTTTTTTTATTGTTATTCATCTTTTTTTCAGAATTATTGTGTAAATTAAGATTAGATAAAGGCTGTTTCATGCGTGTTTTCCTGCAATAGTTTCGGCAAAGTCAGAAGCAGAAAAGGGTTGAAGGTCTTCAATATCTTCTCCTATACCGATAAAATAAACGGGTAATTTATATTTTGCTGCGATAGCGACAAGAATTCCTCCTCGTGCAGTCCCATCTAGCTTTGTCATAACTAAACCATTAACACCAGCAATATCACGGAAAATGTCCACTTGGTTGAGTGCATTTTGTCCGGTTGTTGCATCAAGAGTTTGAAGGATTGTGTGGGGTGCTTGAGGGGTGTGTTTTTTTAAAACACGAATAATTTTTGCCAACTCATCCATTAATTCAGATTTATTTTGTAAACGCCCTGCTGTATCAATAATTAATACATCACTGTTTGTTTTTTTTGCTTTTTCATAAGCATCAAATGCTAAGCTGGCGGCATCTGCACCCAATTTTGTCGAAATAACAGGAGAATTGGTACGTTCACCCCAAATGTGTAGTTGCTCAATAGCAGCGGCTCGGAAAGTATCACCTGCTGCCAGCATAACTTTTAATCCCCCTTCTGTTAATTTGGCTGAAAGTTTTCCAATAGTTGTCGTTTTTCCAGTGCCATTTACACCTACCAGCAAAATAACATGAGGTTTATGGCTGAGATCAAGTTCTAATGGTATTGCAACAGGTTCCAGAACTTTTTTGACCTCATCAGCTACAATAGTATGAATATCATTTGGGGAGAGGTTTTTTCCGTAACGACTGGAAGCTAAAGTATTTGTGATGCGTGTTGCTGTCTCTACACCTATGTCAGCTTGGATAAGAATATCTTCGAGCTCTTGCAGTGTATCTTCATCAAGTTTTCTTTTAACAAAGAGATCGCCAATTGATCCGCTTAGGCGTTGTGAAGAAAGGGATAGGCCTTTTTTAAGGCGCCCAAACCACGCTGTCTTTTTTTGTTCAACAGAAGGTTCAGATAAAATTTCTTCATTCTTTTTTTCACGGATGTTGTCTGTGACAATAATTTTACCAGAAAAGGGAATTTTATCAGAATGGGATTCTAGAAATGGAGATTTTTCATCATATTTTGTAAGTATTGACTCTGGATTTTTTGTTTGTTCTTCTTTTTCTGTGTTTATAGAGATTTGATTATTTTTTGTCTTTTCATTTTTGTCTTTATTTTCTTCTATTATATCGCTTTTATCAGGAATAGAAATCTGTTGTTCAATTTCTTGCTCTTGAGATTTGTTAAAAGAGAATATTTTTTTTATAAAAGATTTAGTCATAAGAATTCTCCTGCTCAAGCAGCGTTTAATTTTGGAGGGACAGCAATCAATTTATCGCCATCATGATCAACGATAAGGGCTTGAACAATTGTTCCTGCTTTTGCACCTTTAACTTGTACAAGAGTATAATCTTCTGTTCGTCCGATTTCATCTTTTTCAACGAGAATTGTTTGTAGACTGTTTTGTAAATGAGCAAGATGCTTTTGGTAAGCCATATCACCTGCTTTACGCAATTTTTCAGCACGCAGCTTAACTATTTTACGGTTGATTTGTGGCATACGTGCGGCAGGTGTTCCTTCTCTTGGACTAAAGGGGAAGACATGGAGATGGGTTAAATTACAATCTTTGATTAAGGCAAGACTATTTTGAAACATCTCTTCTGTTTCTGTAGGAAAACCAGCAATTAAGTCGGCACCATAAACCATTGTAGAACGTTTGGCACGCAATTCTTGGCAAAATTGAATGGCATGTTCGCGCAGATGACGCCGTTTCATCCGTTTTAAAATCATATTATCACCTGCTTGCAAAGATAAATGCAAATGGGGCATGATTCTTGTTTCATAAGCTAAAAGATTTATGAGTTCTTCGTCTGCTTCAATAGAGTCAATAGATGAGAGGCGTAATCGGGCTAAGTCAGGGACATGATGCAAAATAGCTGAAGTTAATTTTCCTAGAGTAGCTTTTCCAGGAAGATCGTGGCCATAACTTGTAAGGTCAACACCTGTAAGGACCACTTCTTGGATACCCCCACCTATCAGCTTTTTAATTTGTTCTATGACAGCACCCATGGGAACTGAACGAGATGGTCCTCGTCCATAAGGAATAATGCAAAATGTACAGCGGTGATCGCATCCGTTTTGTACCTGTACAAAAGCGCGGGTGCGCTCTTGCATTGCACTGACCATATGTGGAGCAATTTTTTGTACTTCCATAATGTCATTGATATGCACCTTTTCAGAATGATTAATACCAAAATCAGGAAGTTGACGATAAGAATGAGCGTGAAGTTTATCTTCGTTTCCTAAAACAAGATCTACTTCTGTCATTGAGGCAAAATTTTGTGCTTCTGTTTGGGCTGCACACCCTGTTACAATGATACGCGCATGAGGATTTTCACGTCTTGCTTTGCGGATAGCTTGTTTTGCTTGTCGTACGGCTTCGGCAGTGACAGCACAGGTATTAAAGATAATAGCACCATCTTTAAGTTGATCTAGCCCTGAAGAAGTACTTTCTTTGCGAATGATTTCCGATTCGTAGCTATTAAGTCGACAACCAAAAGTTACAATTTCTATTGCCATCAGGAGTGATCCTTTTTGTAACACCCTGTTAAAGGGCTTAAAAAACCACTAAAGTGATATTTAATTGGTCCTGTCATGATAATATGATCGTCTTCTCGGTAAAAAATATTAAGTTTTCCCTTTGGTAAATTTACATCAACATGGCGCTCTGTAAGTCCACGACGATAAGCAGCCACTGCACTTGCACAAGCAGCACTCCCACATGCTTGTGTTAATCCTGCCCCTCGCTCCCATGTACGTAAATTTAGACTTTTCTTTGACGTTATGCAAGCAATGGAAATATTGCACCGTTCGGGAAACAGGGGATCATGTTCAAGTTTTGGCCCATATTTTTCTAATGGAATATGTTGAATATCATTTTCAACAAAAAAGATAGCATGGAGATTGCCAATGGATATGAGACAAGCGTCTTTTAGGGGACCAGCGATAATTTCTACGTGATTGGTATCAACTATTTCACGTGAAACAGGCATCTCTTTTGCATTGAAATTTGGGCATCCCATATCAACAGAAATGAGATTATCGGTTTGGTATTTTCCTTCAATAATTCCAGCGGGAGTTTCTAAATGAAATTTTTCACCAAAATTGTGATCTTTAAGCCATGCGATGACACAGCGGGTACCATTGCCACAAGCTTTAGCCATTGATCCGTCGGCATTCCATATTTCTATGCGGAAGTCGGTTTTTTTCTGGGTTGGTGTGTGGATAGCCATGATTTGATCAAAATGCATTTCAGGATCTGCCGACAAAGCAAGGATTGCTTGTGGTGTAAGAGCGTATGTGCTTTCACGCATATCAACAACAATAATTTGATTTCCAAGACCGTCCATTTTGCTAAATGGCGTTTTCATGAAACTTCTCTATTTCTAATGATTACTTATAAAAAGATATATGACTGAAAATATTATAAATTTCTAGTGTTTAATAAATATAAAATTGGGCACATAAATTATTTCTTTTAAAATAAGTGATTTTAACCTGTTTTTTTTAATTTGTTAATTTATCTTTGTAACTATAACAAATATTCGCTTAATTTTTTTGTGAACTTATTTATTGTCGTGGGAGAGAGTACAGACATGGCGTTTTCAAAAGTTTCGTTTTTCGTTGCACTATCAACTGTAATGTTTTTAGGGGGATGTTCAACAACACGGTTTGATGGTAATGACGATGGTAACGCATTAGAAGTTTTTTATCCATCTCAACAAATGACAATATTAGAAGCGTCTGATCTGTCGTCTACTTCTTCGTCGATATCTGAAGATGCAAACGCTCCGATGTATGAAAAAGGAGATTCTCAGAGCGATGGACGAATGGCTAGTCTCGAATTGCCAAGTAATGCTACTGATTTATTTCCTGCAAGTGTTGCTGGGGTGTGGAATCTTTCTATGGGAGGAAAAGTTTGCCGGATTGCAACTCCACAAACAAAGTTTGGACAAGGGTACCGTGCTGGTCCTTTACACTGTCCAGGAATTGCTTCCCAAGTGAGATCGTGGGCTGTTAAAGGAAAAAGATTATATTTTTATAATAACTCTGGACGTGTTATCCTCGTTCTTTATTCTTCAAATGTTGATCGTTTTGAGGGACGTACACTTGATGATCATCCCGTTATTTTAAGTCGTTAAATCATTTTTGATCGTTTATGACAAACTAAACTAGACGGACAGATTCTTGAAAAGTATTTGTATTTTTCATTGAGATCGGTTTGAAAAAGGTTTTTTGGATGATTCTCGTTTCAACACGTTATAAGAAGCTTGTCGCTAAAGGAGAGGTTTGTTTTGATCCCGCTCAATTAGCTATAACAGAATATTTTGATCATTTATTAAAAAAAATTGCGGAACAAAATATCTCTCATCCTTTGCCTTGGATATTTTGCTCTTTCTTTAACAGAATATTTAAAAGGAAAAAACAAAATATTTCTTGTGTTGTAAAACAAGGAGATGAAACAGGTTTTTTTCAGGGACTGTATATTTATGGTGAAGTAGGACGGGGCAAAACCATGCTGATGGATTTGTTCTTTTCTTGTTTGCCTAAAGGTCATAAAAAGCGTGCCCATTTTAATGATTTTATGGCTGATGTGCATGAGCGTATTAATTTTTATCGTCAAGCATCTGGGTGTGCAAAATTTAAACAAGATAATCCTATTTTAGCTGTTGCTGAGGATCTTGCACGAGAAGCAAAAGTACTTTGTTTTGATGAGTTTAGTGTAACGGATATTGCTGATGCTATGGTATTGGGGCGGCTTATTTCTGCTCTGTTTGATAAAGGAATTTTCTTTATTGCGACTTCAAATGTGGCGCCGGATAACCTTTATTGTAACGGTTTAAATCGTGAGCTCTTTTTGCCTTTTATTCAAGTTTTGAAAGCATATGTTCGTGTTGTTAATCTTGATGCAAAAACAGATTATCGCCTCGAAAAATCAAATCTACAACAGATGTATGTATCGCCGTTGGGGGTTCAAGCAAATGAATATATGGATCAAGCATGGACACTTGTATTGCAAGGACATAAGGAGACATCTGATGAGCTTTCTATAAAAGGGCGCATTATTCCTATTCCGCGCTTTGGTGCAGGATGTGCTCGTTTTGATTATGGGGATTTATGTGAAAAGCCTTTGGCCGCGGCTGAATATTTGTTATTAGGGGAGCGTTATCATACGATTTTTATTGATAATGTACCGGTCATGGATGATACATGTCGCAATGAAACAAAACGGTTTATTTTGCTTATTGATATTCTTTATGAGCGCCACATACGGTTGTTTATGTCGGCTGCGGCAGGGATAGGGGCTTTGTATAAAGGGCATGCGCAGATTACGGAAACATTTGAATTTCAAAGAACACAATCACGTCTTTTCGAAATGCAAAGCTACGATTATTTAAAACTTTGGGAAGAACATTTTCTTTTGAAGAAGAAGCATTGATTATACTTTTACCTTTACGTAAACTGTCAAAACAATAACTTTTTGAAATTAAAGAAATATAATAATTCTGTTGTATTTTTTTAAAATTCACTTTATCGATACATCGTGATAATTTTCTAATAGTTGTTTCAGCGGAGGGTTGTTGTTTCTGTAAGGAGATAAATTTGTAAATTTCATTTCTTTACTCCTTTTTATGATATTGTTTGAATATGGTTGAAGTCAAAAATATTCAGTATACGGACGTTGATTGGGTGTGCGCTGAATTATCTAAAAGTTAGGAAAAAATAAAATGGCACGGAAAAAAATAGCTCTCATTGGTTCAGGTATGATTGGTGGTACTTTAGCACATATTATTGGGCTTAAAGAGCTTGCTGATGTGGTCTTATTTGATATTACAGAAGGTGTGCCACAAGGTAAGGCTCTAGATATAGCCGAATCTTCTCCCGTTGATGGTTTTGATATCAGTCTAAAAGGTGCTAATGCTTATGAAGCAATTGAAGGTGCTGATGTTGTTATTGTAACAGCAGGCGTTGCGCGAAAACCTGGTATGAGTCGTGATGAACTTTTGGGCATTAATTTAAAGGTTATGGAACAAGTTGGAGCTGGAATTAAAAAATACGCTTCTTCAGCGTTTGTTATTTGTATTACCAATCCCCTTGATGCGATGGTGTGGGCATTGCAGAAATTTTCAGGTCTCCCTACACATAAAGTGGTTGGTATGGCTGGTGTTCTTGATTCAGCGCGTTTTCGTCATTTCTTATCTGAGGAATTTAAGGTCTCTATTAAAGATGTGACAGCGTTTGTTTTAGGGGGCCACGGTGATACAATGGTTCCTCTCGTGCGTTATTCAACGGTTGGTGGTATTTCTTTGCCTGATCTTGTAAAGATGGGCTGGACAACACAGGAAAGAATTGATCAAATTATCCAGCGTACCCGCGATGGTGGTGCAGAAATTATTGGTTTGTTAAAAACAGGTTCTGCTTATTATGCACCAGCAGCTTCTGCTGTTTCTATGGCTGAGGCTTATCTAAAGGACACTAAGCGTGTTGTGCCTGTTGCAGCTTATCTTTCAGGAGAATATGGGGTTAATGATACTTACGTTGGTGTTCCTGTTGTACTTGGTGCAGGTGGTGTTGAACGAGTCATTGAAATTGATCTTGATAAAGAAGAAAGAGGTGCTTTTGATCATTCAGTAAATGCGGTTAAAAAGCTTTGTGAAGCTTGTATTGCTCTTGTACCTAGTCTCAAGTAAATTGAACAAGATTTAATTCATTAAAATAAGTATTTAGAATGTTAAAACTTTAGGATTAATAAGATCCATAAAAGAAAAGGACAAATGCATGAATATCCATGAGTATCAGGCCAAACGTCTGCTTCATGAATATGGAGCACCAATTGCAAATGGTGTCGCTGTTTATTCTGTAGAGCAAGCTGAAAAATGGGCGGAAAAATTGCCCGGACCTCTCTATGTGGTTAAAAGTCAGATACACGCTGGTGGTCGTGGTAAGGGTAAGTTTAAAGAACTTGGTCCTGATGCAAAGGGTGGTGTTCGGCTTGCACAATCTGTTGAAGAAGTTGTTGCAAATGTTCAAGAAATGCTTGGAAAAACTTTGGTAACCAAACAAACTGGTCCAGAGGGTAAGCAGGTCAACCGCCTTTATATTGAAGATGGTGCCGATATTGAACGGGAGCTTTATCTTTCACTTTTGGTTGATCGTAGCGTTGGTCGAATTGCTTTTGTTGTTTCAACAGAAGGTGGAATGGATATTGAAACGGTTGCTGAAGAGACACCAGAAAAAATATTCACGCTTCCCATTGATGCTGTAGAGGGTGTTACTTCTGCTGATTGTGCAAGACTTTGTGATGCGTTGAAACTACAAAGTAGTGCGCGAGAAGATGGTGAAAAGCTTTTTCCGATTCTCTATAAGGCATTTTGTGAAAAAGATATGAGCCTTTTAGAAATCAATCCGCTTATTGTGATGAAAGATGGTCACTTGCGTGTTCTTGATGCGAAAGTTTCTTTTGATAATAATGCTCTGTTTCGTCATCCAGATATTTTAGAATTGCGCGATCTTTCAGAAGAAGATCCAAAGGAAATAGAAGCATCAAAGCATGATCTTGCTTATGTTGCTCTTGAGGGTACGATTGGTTGCATGGTTAATGGTGCTGGGCTTGCTATGGCAACAATGGATATCATTAAGCTTTATGGAGCAGAGCCAGCGAATTTTTTGGATGTTGGTGGTGGAGCATCAAAAGAAAAGGTGACAGCTGCTTTTAAAATTATTACGGCCGATCCAAATGTTAAGGGCATTTTGGTTAACATTTTTGGTGGTATTATGCGTTGTGATGTCATTGCTGAAGGTGTGGTTGCTGCTGTTCGTGAGGTTGGTTTAAAGGTTCCCTTGGTTGTTCGTCTTGAAGGTACTAATGTTGAGCAAGGTAAAGCAATTATCAATGAGAGTGGTTTGAATGTTATTCCTGCTGATGATTTAGATGATGCTGCCCAAAAAATTGTTGCAGCCGTGAAGGGAGCTTAAGCTATGTCAATTCTTGTGAATAAAGAGACAAAAGTTCTAGTTCAAGGGCTTACAGGAAAAACAGGAACGTTTCATACAGAACAGGCGCTTGCTTATCATGGTACGCAAATGGTTGGTGGCGTTAATCCTAAAAAGGGTGGAGAAACATGGGAAGGTTCAGAAGGCGAAACTCTTCCTATTTTCGCTAATGTTGCAGAAGCAAAAGAAAAAACAGGTGCAGATGCTTCCGTTATTTATGTTCCTCCTGCAGGGGCTGCTGCAGCTATTATAGAGGCTATAGAAGCTGAAGTTCGTTTAATTATCTGTATTACGGAAGGTATTCCCGTTATGGATATGGTTAAAGTGAAGGCGCGATTAGAAAACTCAAAGTCTCGTCTTATTGGTCCTAATTGTCCCGGTATTCTTACACCAAATGAATGTAAAATTGGTATTATGCCTGGTTCTATTTTTAGAAAAGGTTCTGTTGGGGTTGTCTCGAGGTCGGGAACTTTAACTTATGAAGCCGTTTTTCAAACGAGTCAGGAAGGTCTCGGACAAACAACTGCTATAGGGATTGGTGGCGATCCTGTTAAGGGCACTGAATTTATTGATGTGTTGGAAATGTTTTTAGCGGATGATGAAACCGAGTCTATTGTTATGATTGGTGAGATTGGTGGTTCTGCTGAAGAAGAAGCAGCACAGTTTTTGCAAGATGAAGCAAGAAAAGGTCGTAAAAAGCCAGTTGTTGGCTTTATTGCTGGCCGTACGGCTCCTCCAGGACGTACAATGGGACATGCTGGTGCTGTTATTTCTGGTGGTAAAGGTGGAGCAGAAGATAAAATTGCGGCAATGGAATCAGCAGGGATTCGTGTATCTTCTTCGCCATCACAGATAGGTAAGACTTTGATGTCAGTTTTGAAAGGCTAAAAGAAAGTTTCACCTGAATAAGAAAAGGTTCTTAGATTCAGGTGAAAAAGCTTGAGTATAAAAAGGTAAAACTTTTTTGAATGTTCGAATCACTGCTTGTTTGTAAGCATTTAAAGGTCAAAAAGAGATATAAGGAGACGGAATAAATGTTCCGGAGAAGTATATGGCAAGGCAGGACGAAATAAATAGCCTTTTTGCACAGACATCATTTCTTTATGGTGGGAATGCGGATTATATAGATCAACTTTATGCTCAATATGAAAAAGATCCTACCAGTGTTGATTCACAGTGGCGTGCTTTTTTTGAAGGACTTCATGATAATAGAGAAGATGTTCTTAAAAATGCTGAAGGAGCAACATGGCAGCGTGATCATTGGCCATTAAAAGCAGAGGGTGAATTGATTTCTGCTCTTGATGGTGATTGGTCTTCTCTTGAAAAATATTTTGGCGATAAATTAAAGGAAAAAGCAATAACAGGTGCTGCACAAAAGGGAAAAACTTCCAGTGAACAAGATATTATTCGTGCAACACGTGATTCCGTTCATGCAATTATGATGATTCGTGCGTTTCGAGAACGGGGACATCTTCATGCGCAACTTGACCCTCTTCAATTGGCCGAAAAACAAGAAGATTATAAGGAACTTTCTCCAGAAGCTTATGGTTTTACTCCAGCTGATTACGAGCGTCCCATTTTTATTGATAATGTTTTAGGGTTGGAATATGCAACTATTCCGCAAATGCTTGAGATTCTCAATCGTACCTATTGTTCAACAATCGGTGTGGAATATATGCATGTTTCTGATCCGGTTCAAAAAGTATGGCTTCAAGAACGCATTGAAGGGCGAGATAAAAAAAATTCTTTCACACAACAAGACAAGAAAGCTATTCTGAATAAGCTTATTCAGGCAGAGGGATTCGAACAGTTTTTAGACACTAAATATAAAGGTACAAAGCGTTTTGGACTCGATGGTGGTGAGGCGCTGATTCCCGCTCTTGAACAGATTATCAAATGTGGTAGTGCTTTGGGGGTTAGGGAAGTTATTTTAGGAATGGCACATCGTGGTCGTTTAAATGTTCTTTCACAAGTTCTTGCCAAACCGCATAGGGCTATTTTTCATGAATTCAAAGGGGGATCTTACAAGCCTGATGATGTGGAGGGATCCGGTGATGTCAAATATCATTTGGGAACTACCGCTGATCTGGACTTTGATGGTAAAAAAGTTCATTTATCGCTGTTAGCCAATCCATCTCATCTTGAGATTGTTGATCCGGTTGTCATGGGAAAAGCACGTGCTAAACAAGATCAACTTATGGGACCTGCGCATACTGATTTACTCCCATTAAGTGAGCGTTCAAAAGTGATGCCATTGCTTATTCATGGTGATGCCGCTTTTGCAGGACAAGGCGTTATCCAAGAAACTTTTGGTCTTTCAGGTCTTAAAGGTTATCGTGTTGCAGGCTCACTTCATGTTATTATCAATAACCAGATTGGTTTTACAACATCTCCACGTTTTTCACGTTCTTCGCCTTATCCATCAGATGTCGCAAAAATGATTGATGCACCAATTTTCCATGTGAATGGTGATGATCCTGAGGCGGTTGTTTTTGTTGCCAAAATAGCAACAGAGTTTCGCCAAATTTTCCATAAACCAGTGGTTATTGATATGTTTTGTTATCGCCGTTATGGGCATAATGAAGGTGATGAACCTTCCTTTACGCAGCCGCTTATGTATAAAGCAATTCGTAATCATAAAACAACACTTCAACTTTATGGTGACCAATTGGTAGCAGAAGGAATGATTTCTTCAGAAGAGATTGAGCAACAAAAAAAATTATGGCGCGATAAGCTTGAAGGTGAACTTGAAGCGAGTGCTTCTTATAAGCCTAATAAGGCTGATTGGCTTGATGGAAGCTGGACGGGACTCAAAGCTTTTAGTAGTTCTGATGAGCAGCATTCTAGAGCAACCGGTGTTGAAGTAAAAACTTTAAAGGAAATTGGTCAGAAAATTGTTGAAATTCCGGCGAATTTTCACGTTCACAAAACCATTCAACGTTTTTTAAATAATCGTGCTAAAATTTTTGAAACCGGTGAGGGTGTTGACTGGGCAACCGCTGAAGCTTTAGCTTTTGGTTCACTTTGTTTGGAAGGTGCACCGGTTCGTCTTTCCGGTGAAGATGTTGAACGGGGAACTTTTTCACAACGTCATTCAGTTCTTTATGACCAAGAAAATGAGGCGCGTTATATTCCTTTGAATCATTTACAAAAGGGGCAAGCGCTTTATGACGTTGTTAATTCTATGCTTTCTGAAGAAGCTGTTCTTGGTTTTGAATATGGATATTCTCTTGCTGAACCACGAGGATTAACACTTTGGGAAGCACAATTTGGTGATTTCTCTAATGGTGCACAGGTCATTTTTGATCAATTTATTTCATCCGCAGAGCGTAAGTGGCTTCGTATGTCTGGTCTTGTGTGTTTATTGCCTCATGGTTTTGAAGGGCAAGGGCCGGAGCATTCTTCTGCACGTTTAGAACGGTTTCTTCAACTTTGTGCGGAAGATAATATGCAGGTTGCTAATTGTACAACCCCTGCAAATTATTTTCATATTTTGCGTCGACAAATTAAGCGTGATTTCCGGAAGCCATTGATTTTGATGACACCGAAATCACTTTTACGTCATAAGAGAGCTGTTTCTTTTCTCAATGAAATGGGGCCAGAAACAAGTTTTTGTCGTGTGTTGCTTGATGATGCAGAATGTCTCAGAGATTCTGTCATTAAGTTGCAAAAAGATAATAAGATTCGCCGTGTCGTTCTTTGTACTGGTAAGGTTTATTACGACCTTTATGAAGAACGTGAAAAAAGGGGTATTGATGATGTTTACCTCCTTCGTGTTGAACAGCTTTATCCTTTCCCTGCAAAAGTTTTGGTGAATGTATTATCGCGCTTTTTGCAGGCGGAAGTTTTTTGGTGCCAAGAGGAACCAAAAAACATGGGGGCTTGGTCATTTATTGAGCCTTATTTGGAATGGGTTTTGACGCATATTAATGCGCAATATTCACGTGCTCGTTATGCAGGACGTCCTGCGAGTGCGTCACCGGCCTCTGGGTTAATGGTGAAACACCTTGAACAACTGGCTGCGTTTCTTAAAGACGCGTTAGGTTCTTAATTTATTACTACTCTGATGTATGGAAAAATATTATGACTACTGAAATTCGTGTTCCTACTTTGGGCGAATCGGTTACCGAAGCAACGGTTGGCAAATGGTTTAAAAAACTTGGCGAAGCTGTCGCTATGGATGAGCCTTTGGTTGAATTAGAAACTGATAAGGTAACCGTTGAAGTTCCTTCTCCTGTTGCTGGGAAATTATCTGAAATCATTGCAAAAGAAGGCGATACGGTTGAAGTAAATGCTCTTTTAGGAGTGGTGAAAGCTGGAGAAGCTGGTATCTCCCAATCACTTTCACCTTCTGCTACACTTGTTCCAGCGGCTTCATCTGAATCGGAGAAGCCTGCTTTGAGCAGTGCAATGCCTCCTTCTCCTTCAGCAGCAAAATTGATGGCTGAAAATAATGTTGCAAAAAGCGATATTTCAGGTTCTGGAAAACGTGGACAAATTCTTAAAGAAGATGTTCTTGGTGGATTAAAACAAAGTACAAATGCTCCTACACCCTCTTCTTCTGCGACGAGTTCTTCGGCACCTCCTGTCCAAGAAACACGTGAAGAGCGGGTTCGTATGACAAAATTGCGTCAAACAATTGCTCGCCGTCTTAAAGATGCACAAAATGTAGCAGCAATGTTAACCACATTTAATGAGGTTGATATGTCAGCGGTGATGGATTTGCGCAAGCGTTATAAGGATCTTTTTGAAAAGAAACATGGTGTTAAGCTTGGTTTTATGGGTTTTTTTACCAAGGCTGTTTGTCATGCATTAAAAGAACTTCCTGCTGTTAATGCAGAGATTGATGGGACAGATATTGTTTACAAAAACTATGTCAATGTTGGAATTGCTGTTGGAACGGATAAAGGGCTTGTTGTTCCAGTGGTGCGAGATGCAGATCAAATGTCATTGGCAGAGATTGAAAAAGAGATTGGTCGTTTGGGGCGTCTTGCGCGTGATGGAAAATTAGCCGTTTCTGATATGCAGGGCGGAACTTTTACCATTACCAATGGTGGTGTGTATGGATCGTTGATGTCAACACCGATTTTGAATGCACCACAATCTGGTATTTTGGGAATGCATGCGATTAAAGAGCGAGCAATGGTTGTTGAGGGTCAAGTTGTGATCCGCCCCATGATGTATTTAGCGCTTTCTTATGATCACCGTATTGTGGATGGGCAAGAAGCTGTGACTTTCCTTGTGCGTGTTAAGGAAAGCTTAGAAGATCCGGAACGCCTTGTTCTTGATTTGTAAAATACAGTTTTCAGGATGAAAGGAGAAACGGATGTCTTATGATGTGGCTGTGATCGGAGCGGGTCCAGGTGGTTATGTAGCAGCAATAAAAGCGGCGCAACTGGGACTTAAAGTAGCAATTATTGAAAAGCGTACAACATTAGGAGGAACATGTCTCAACGTTGGTTGTATTCCTTCTAAAGCGTTGCTGCATGCTTCAGAAGTGTTTTCTGAAACCCAGCATGGTTTTGAAACGCTTGGTATTTCTATTGGTAAATCTAAGCTTAATCTTGAACAAATGATGGTTCATAAGAAAGCTGTGGTGACAGCCAATACGAGTGGTGTTTCTTTTTTGATGAAAAAAAATAAAGTTGATACTTTTTTTGGGACAGCCAAAATTTTGAGTGCGGGTCATGTGGAAGTTGTTGCCAGAGATGGTAATAAACAAACAATTGAGACAAAAAATATTATTATTGCTACCGGTTCAGAGAGTTCAGGCATTCCAGGGGTGAATGTTGAAATTGATGAAAAGACTATTGTTTCTTCTACGGGAGCTCTTTCACTTGAAAAAGTACCAACGCATATGATTGTAGTAGGTGCTGGTGTCATTGGTTCAGAACTTGGATCAGTTTGGAGCCGTTTAGGTGCTAAGGTGACCATTATTGAGTATCTTAATAAAGTTTTGGGCTCAATGGATGGTGAAGTTTCACGGCAATTTCAGAAATTAATGGAAAAACAGGGGATTGAATATAAAACGGGTGCAAAGGTAACAGCTGTTACACAATCTGGCTCAACTGCTCAGGTGAGCTTTGAATCTGTCAAAGGTGGTGAATCTGAAACTTTAGAGGCTGATGTTGTGCTTATTGCTACTGGACGTTCTCCTTATACAGAGGGGCTTGGATTACAAGAGGCTGGTGTTCAGTTAGATGAACGCGGATTTATTGCAATTGATGCTCATTGGCAGACGAATGTTCCAGGAATTTATGCGATTGGTGATGTCGTAAAAGGACCAATGCTAGCACATAAAGCAGAGGAAGAAGGCGTTGCTGTGGCAGAAATTTTGGCAGGTCAAAAAGGGCATGTTAATTTTGATGTTATTCCTAGTGTTGTTTATACACAGCCGGAAATTGCGAGTGTAGGAAGGACAGAAGAAGAGCTAAAAACTGCTGGTATTGAATATAATGTTGGCAAATTTCCTTTTATGGCCAATGGTCGTGCACGTGCAATGCAAAAGAGTGATGGGTTCGTTAAAATCCTTTCTGATAAAAAAACAGATCGGGTATTAGGGGGGCATATTCTTGGATTTGGTGCTGGTGAAATGATCCATGAAATTGCAGTTTTAATGGAATTTGGAGGTTCATCAGAAGATCTGGGACGTTGTTGCCATGCACATCCTACCTTATCAGAAGCCGTGCGTGAGGCAGCTTTGGCAACATTTGCTAAACCACTTCATATTTAAAAAGCTTTTAAAAAGTAAATTTTAAAAGGCACATGAGGCAGAAAATATTTGTGAAGCATGCAACAACATTTTAAAACTTTAAAAAAGAATATAACCAATTGTATTGAAATGTTCCATTTGTTGTATGCTTTTCGATAATTACTGTTTTAGATATCTGTTGTGCAGTTTTGATTGATTATTCTGTTGTGCACTATCGTTTAGAGCGGTGGTGTTTAGTCTATGTAAAGTTTTATATATGGGGTAGTTTTTATACTGTTATAAAATATTTAAGATAGGATTCTGAGCCTATCTGGGTGCTTTGTGTTAAGAAGACATCTCTCAAAATGCTCAAATCTACTTCGCGAGGGTGTTCGTGAATGGTATAGCTGTAAAAGTTCCTCTTGAAATATATGAAATTCATTCAAACTGTTATAAGACCTATTGTGCACCATCATCTTTATGTTTAGTAAAAGTACACGCTGGCATTATAATACACTTTTTCAGTTCTTAATATTGCTAAAGCTCTTTATTATTTGAGAATTTTCATAAGAGAATTTTTATTCTGTTCTTTTATCATTTTACCTCACACGCTCGTTTTGTTTGTGATGTGCAGACAAAAGATTTTAATTACTTCAATGTGAGAGAGTTTGTGATTAAGAGAATTTTACAGTATTCAGCGTTATGAATCAAGTTGAAAATGATGATTTATTGTTATAAATCAAATCGTTATATATGAAGAGGGAAGTCAAAAGGAATTCACTCAAAGAAATTGAATTGTTTAATGATTGGTGTAGGTTAAGGATCTTTGTCATTTAAGATGAAGAGGCGAGGAATTGAATATTCTACAAAATACCGCTCTTCTTTAAAAGAGCGGTATTTTTATATCTTTTGTTTATGACACTATCTTTTTGATGATAATGACAAGTTATACAGTGTGATTAAATTAGTTTTTTCTTCTCTGTTTTTCTTGATCATTGCTCGCTATGTCTTAAAAAGATGCTATGTCTCTTCTTTAGGGTTGTTAAGAAATCGCAATGTTGCCAAAATATAACGAATAGCTAAAATTTTTTTGAAAACCATAATTACACGAGAATATTAAGTTTGTTTTCATTGGGCAGTTTTGTGATAACTTAAAAAATCAAGCATATGCTTTCTATAGGTATTAAAATTGTAATTTTTTATCCTCTTGTTGTTCTCTTATAAAAGTGGGAAGCCCCATATGATCAAGATATTTAAGGAAAGGGTGGGGTGGTAATTCTTCCACATTGACCATAGTTTTAACATCCCATTCACCTGTGGCAATAAGAAGAGCTGTTGCCGCTGCTGGTACGCCAGCCGTATAGGAAATGCCTTGTGCCCCAGTTTCATGAAAAGCTTGTTTGTGATCGGCTATATTATAGATAAAAATTTCTCGCAGGTGTCCATCTTTTTCGCCTTTAATAAGATCTCCGATACAGGTTTTTCCTGTGTAGTCTGGGGCGAGAGAGGAAGGGTCGGGTAAGACGGCCTTTACGACTTTCAAGGGCACGACTTCTTGTCCTTCTGCTGTCTTAATGGGCTGTTCAGATAAGAGACCAAGATTTTTTAGAACCGTAAAAACAGTGATATAACGATCACCAAATCCCATCCAGAAACGGACATTCTCTACATCAAGATTTTTGGAAAGTGAATGAATTTCATCATGTCCTGTCATATAGGCTTTTTGTTTTCCCACAACGGGAAGATCCCATTCATGGCTGATTTCAAACATTTTATTGGAAGTCCATTTTTTATTTTGCCATGACCATACTTGTCCTGTAAATTCACGGAAGTTAATTTCTGGATCAAAATTTGTAGCAAACCAACGTCCATGATTTCCGGCATTAATATCAATAATATCAATATCTGTGATTTTATCAAAATAATCATCGCGCGCTAATGCTGCATAAGCATTCACTACACCTGGGTCAAAACCTGCTCCTAAAATAGCGGTTATACCAGCTTTTTCACATTCTGGACGCCGAGGCCATTCATAATTGCCATACCAAGGAGGTGTTTCACAAATTTTCAATGGGTCTTCATGAATTGCGGTATCGATATAAGCGCATTTGGTTTCAATACAAGCTGAAAGAACAGACATATTAAGAAAGGCAGAACCAACATTAATGACAATTTCGCATTTGGTCTTTTGGATGAGCTTTATAGTTTCTTCTACATTCATGGCATTGAGCGAATGGCTTTTGAGAACACCTTGCTCTTTCATTGTGTTTTTTTCTTTAATAGAAGCAATGATGGCTTCACATTTTTTGAGTGTTCGTGACGCAATATGAATTTCACCAAGAATATCATTGTTTTGAGCACATTTGTGTGCAACAACTTGTGCAACACCTCCAGCACCAATAATGAGAACATTTTTTTTCATTGTAGGTCCATCTCCCTTTTTAATACTGTTGTATGACGTTTTTTATGGTTTATCTTTATGAAAGGCTTTCCTGATAGTCGCTATAGCTGAATTGGCGTTGAAGTGTTAATGTACCATCGCACTCTTTGAGAACAATAGCAGGCATTGTAACGCCATTAAACCAGTTTTTCTTGACCATTGTATAACCTGCTGCATCCTGAAAAGACAGTCTATCGCCTATTTTAAGAGGTTTTTGAAATTGAAATGTTCCAAAAATATCGCCGGCAAGACAAGATTTTCCACAAATCATAATTTCGTGTGGTCCTTGATTAGGTTCTAATTTAGCATTTTCACGATAAATGAGAAGATCAAGCATATGTGCTTCAATTGAGCTATCAACGATGGCTAGATTCTTTTCATTATACAATGTGTCAAGAACACTGACTTCTAATGTGGTGCTTTTGGTAATAGCAGCTTCTCCTGGTTCTAGAAAAAGAGTGACACCATGAGTTTTAGAAAATTGTTTTAAGCGTTTTGCGAAAGCTTCTAGAGGATAATTTTCAGCCGTAAAATGGATTCCACCGCCAAGGCTTATCCAGTCAACAGCAGAAAAAAGTTCTGCAAATTTTTCTTCCATATACCCAAGCATTTGGTTAAAAAGATTAAAGTCAGCATTTTCACAATTGTTATGGATCATCAATCCGTTGATAAGTGGCAGAATTTCTTTGATAGCGCTTTGGTTTGTTTCTCCTAAGCGGCTAAAAGGGCGTGAGGGGTTGGCAAGATCAAAATTTGATGCGCTCATTCCTGGGTTTAACCTTAAACCTCTTTGAATGGTTTTTGTTGCATCAGAAAAGCGTTGAAGCTGTTGGATGGAATTAAAGATGATTTTATCTGCATAACCACAGGCTTCATCAATTTCATCATCTGCCCAAGCCACTGAATAAGCATGGGTTTCTTTGCCAAATTTTTCTCTTCCTAAACGTAGTTCATAAAGGGATGATGATGTGGTTCCATCCATGAACTCAGACATTAAATCAAAAACACTCCATGTGGCAAAACATTTTAAAGCAAGTAAAATTTTAGCTCCGGACATTTCCCGTAAATGAGAAATTGTTTGCATGTTTTTGATGAGTTTCGATTTGTCTATAAGATAATAGGGGGTTTTTATCATCATTTATTCATTCTTTTTTGAAGGATCTTATTGCCAAGATCAACGTTTAGTACAAAGAGTAACAGAATGTCTCAAGAAAAAAGAATCTTAAGAAAAGAATCTGTTTCTGTCTAGCAAGAGAAAGGCTTTCTGTAATTACTGTTGTTTATTATGTTGAGTTTTTTGTTATGAGTATGAAAAAAAAATTATATTATGCTTTAGCTTTTGTATTTGTTAGCATTTTTTTCATTATAACAACCACTCTTGTTAATTGGGGGCAAAATAGAAGTAACGCTAAAGCCAAACTGGTTACTCATACTTCTGTCCAAGATAGTTCGGTGCCTCTGATTTTTACGGGGCGTAGAGAACTTAATGGTTTCAAAGGTTATCGTCATTATCGGCGTGGTTATCGTAAATACAGTGATAATTGGTGGTATCCTGAAGTGGCATTTGTTACATCACCGCACTTAAGCACAAAAGGCGCATCATTAAAAGTTGTACCAGATGCTAAAAAAGTGTTTTTAACGTCTTCTTCGGAAAAATTAGAAAAAAAAGAGCCATGGATGCTTAAACAACATATTGAATCTTGCCGTGCGCGTTATCGCTCTTATAATAAAAATGATAATAGTTTTCAGCCTTTTCATGGGGGGCGTAGGCAGTGTTTATCACGCTTTTTTAAAGGATAGAAATTAAATAAAATTTTAATTGCTTCTTGTCGTGGGCGTTATTGTTCTTACAATAAAGAGAAGACTTGTGTGGTGCGCAGTATTTTCATGCAAGCATTGTTTTTTTTAAAATTTAAATGCTTTTAAGTTTTATTAAATCTTATTATCATTAAGTGTGGAATGGGGGGTGAGAATATAAGTTTTTGTTTTGTCGATGACAAAATATTAAGGTAAAATGGAGTTTAAAGAATGACAACACGGGAAGCAATGTTGGTATTGCTCGTTTTGCTTCCTTTTGGTGGAAGTGCTGTCATTGGCTTTTTTCGTTCGACAGCAAAAAATAATGAAGCGTGGTTTGCTGGGGTCGTCGCACTTTTCTGTCTTATTTTTACAATAATGCTTTATCCGGAAGTTCGCGGAAACCACATAGTGCGTTTAGATATTTCTTGGCTTCCAGAATGGGGAAGCGATTTGATTCTCCGCATAGATGGTTTGTCCTGGCTTTTTTGCTTGCTTATTACAGGGATTGGGCTGCTTGTTGTCATTTATTCACGTTATTACATAGATCCAGCGGATTCTGTACCGCGTTTTTTTTCCTTTTTTTTGGCCTTTATGGGATCAATGATAGGAATAGTTTTATCAGGTAATCTCGTCTTTTTGGTTGTTTTCTGGGAACTTACCAGTATTTTTTCTTTTTTGCTGATCGGCTATTGGTACCATAATGCAAGTGCGCGTGAGGGTGCGCGTATGGCTCTAACGATCACAGGTTTTGGCGGCTTTGCTCTTTTTATTGGAGTTTTATTGATTGGGTATACTGTTGGCAGTTTTGATTTGGATAAGGTGCTACAGTCTGGAGATATGATCCGGTCAAGTTCTCTTTATAGTCCTATCCTTATTTGTATTTTATTGGGAGGGTTAACAAAAAGCGCGCAATTTCCCTTTCATTTTTGGCTACCTAACGCGATGGCTGCTCCAACTCCCGTATCGGCTTATTTGCATTCGGCAACAATGGTAAAAGCGGGATTGTTTTTGCTTGTTCGTTTATGGCCTGTGCTCTCTGGAACAGAATCTTGGTTTTGGCTGGTTGGCTTTTCAGGACTCTCAACTCTTCTTCTAGGTGCCTATTTTTCCATGTTTCAGCAAGACTTGAAAGGACTGCTTGCTTACTCGACTATTAGTCATCTTGGATTAATTACAACACTTTTAAGTCTTGGTAGTCCACTTGCATGTGTTGCGGCGATCTTTCATATGGCCAATCATGCTACTTTTAAAGCTTCTTTATTTATGGCTGCTGGCATTATTGATCACGAGACGGGAACACGTGATATGCGTAAACTGTCAGGGCTTTATCGTTCTATGCCTATCACAGCAACTCTTGCTTTAGTTGCGAGTGCAGCGATGGCTGGGGTTCCTTTGTTGAATGGTTTTTTATCGAAAGAGATGTTTTTTGCTGAAGCTGTTGAAACGCATATGGAATCATGGCTCGATTGGATTGCGCCTTATGTGGCAACGCTAGCTAGTCTGTTTAGTGTGACCTATTCTATACGCTTTATTCATGGCGTTTTTTTAGGACCAAAGCCTGACAATTTACCCAAGACTCCCCATGAACCACCGCATTTCATGCGTTTACCAATGGAGCTTTTGGTGTTTATTTGTTTAGCGGTTGGTATTTTTCCTAATTTAACAATAGGACCTATTTTAGATAATGCGGTCGTGTCTGTTTTAGGACCAATGACAATTCCTTATAGTTTGGCTGTTTGGCATGGGTTTAACACTCCATTAGTGATGAGCTTTGTTGCATTATTAGGGGGCGGATTGCTCTATGCTGTTGGGCATCGTTATTTTTTATCCTGTGATGATGGGGCTCCTTTTTTCCGTCACTTAAAAGGACCGCGTATTTTTGAACGCATTCTCGTAATTATTTCTTGGAAATGGGCACGTGCGGTGGAGTCTGCTTTGTCAACACGCCGTTTGCAGATCCAATTGCATTGGATTTTTTGGGTCTGTTTTGCCTTTGTTGGTCTTTTACTTTGGTGCGATGGTTTCATTCCAGTGGGGACATTACCGCTTTTTCCACTTGATATTCCTTTTCTCGCTCTTTGGCTGGTTGGCGGATTATGTGCGCTTTTAGTTGCTTGGCGAGCAAAGTTTCATCGTCTTGCTTCACTTATGCTTTTAGGGGGAGCTGGTTTGATGACTTGTGCAACCTTTTTATGGCTTTCTGCTCCTGATTTAGCAATAACACAATTGGTTGTTGAGGTTGTTACAGTCGTTTTATTATTGCTTGGTTTACGGTGGTTGCCTAAACGTTTGCATGACCCTGGGCCAGCTGCTGTTCATTTTTGGGTTCGCTTGCGTCGTTTCCGTGATTTCATCATATCCCTTGTAGGAGGTGCTGGTGTAGCATGGCTTTCTTTTGCAGTGATGACACGTCCCCAAGGTACAACGATTTCTGATTTTTTTCTAACGCATGCTTACTCAGATGCTGGTGGTCGCAATGTTGTGAATGTGTTATTGGTTGATTTCCGTGGTTTTGATACCATGGGAGAAATTGTGGTTTTGGGTGTTGTTTCCCTTACTGTTTTTGCACTCTTACGACGTTTTCGTCCTGCGCCTGAGAGTATTGATGCGCCTTTTCAACAACGTATCCAGAAAGCCTTTGATATAGCACAGCCTAATCGAAATGTGGGAGATACAGTATTGAATTATTTAGCTGTTCCTGCTGTTATTATGGGTTGGCTCTTTCCGATTATTATCGCTTTTGCTATTTATTTATTCATGCGAGGGCATGATCTGCCAGGAGGTGGATTTGTCGGTGGTATTACTTTGGCAATAGGATTTATTTTACAATATCTTGCACGCGATATTCGGTGGGTGGAAACGCATTTGAGAGTTTTACCTTTGCGTTGGATAGGCTTTGGTTTATTATTGTCAGTCGTAACGGGGATGAGCTCTTGGTTTTTTGGATATCCTTTTTTAACATCCTTTTTTCGATATATTCATCTTCCGTTAATTGGGAAAGTTCCCATGGCATCTGCTTTTTTGTTTGATTTTGGTGTGCTTTCTCTTGTGTTAGGAGCAACTGTTCTCATTTTAATTGCACTTGCACACCAGTCAATTCGGAGTTACCGAATCGGTAAGAAACCTATTTTAAAAGAGAAGGAAAATTAATGGAAATTGTTCTTTCTTTGGGTATCGGTGTTTTTGTCGGATCAGGTATTTGGCTTGTTTTGCGTCCACGTACTTTTCAAGTCATTCTTGGTTTGTCCTTGATCTCCTATGGTGTTAATCTTTTTATATTTTCAATGAGTAGACCGCGTAGTAATGCTGCTCCAATTGTTGATCCTACCACTGTTATTAATCCAGCTAATTATGTCGATCCTCTCCCACAAGCCTTGGTTTTAACTGCGATTGTGATTGGTTTTGCAACAACAGCTTTATTTTTAGTTATCTTGTTGGTTTCACGTGGTTTAACGGGTTCTGATCACGTTGATGGACGTGAGGTGCAATAATGGAAATAGGAGTGCATCATCTCCTTATTTTGCCTATTCTTTTGCCGTTAATCACTGGAGCACTTCTTCTTTTTTATGATGAACGTCGTGCAAGACTTAAATCATTCATCAGTCTTTCTTCTGCGGGACTGTTGGTCGTTACTGCCATTTTATTGATTATACGTACTCTTGAAATAGCACCGGCTTGCGATGTTTATCGACTTGGTAATTGGCCGTCTTCTTTTGGAATTGTTTTAGTCCTTGATCGCTTAAGCGCTATGATGCTTTTACTTTCCAGCTTGTTGGTGACTAGCGTGTTGGTTTTTGCGCGGGCTCATTGGTACAAAGCTGGTTCTCATTTTCAGTCACTAATGCAATTTTTTATGGTGGGGATAAATGGTGCTTTTTTGACTGGCGATTTATTTAATTTATTTGTGTTTTTTGAAGTTATGTTAACGGCTTCCTATGGGCTTGCTTTGCATGGTTCTGGTCAGACGCGCGTGCGTGCAGGGTTGCATTATGTTGTGGTTAATCTTGTTGCTTCATTATTTTTTTTAGTTGGTATAGCGCTCATTTATGGAGTCGTTGGTACTCTTAATATGGCCGATTTGGCTGTTAAAATAAAATATATATCTTCTACAGATATTGTTTTGTTCGAAATAGGTGTTGCACTTTTAGGTATTGCTTTTTTGCTTAAAGCGGGTATGTGGCCGCTTAATTTTTGGTTGGTGCCAACTTACAGTGCAGCAGCAGCGCCTGTTGGAGCTTCTTTTGCACTTTTGAGCAAGGTTGGTATTTATATTATTTTACGTTTAACGTTGCTATGGTTTGGTCCTGAAAGTGAATATTTTAACCATTTTGGTCATACAGTTTTGTTTTATGGTGGGCTTGCCACTATGATTATTGGTTTTATTGGAGTATTGGCGAGCCAAGTTTTGGTGCGTTTGGCAGCTTATAGCGTTCTTGTCTCTTCTGGCACATTGTTGGCTGCGATCGGGATAGGCAATGCAGCACTGACAGCAGGCGCACTTTTTTATATTGTTTCTTCAACTTTAGCACTGGGAGCTTTTTTTCTTTTGGTAGAGTTGGTAGAACGCTGTCAAGATGTGGCTGCTAATGTTCTTGCTGTCACAATGGAGGTGTATGGTGACGATGAAGAGGAGGAAGAAGATGAAGTTGGCATCTATTTTCCAGTAACCTTGGCAATTCTTGGAGCTTGTTTTGGTATCTGTGCCATTTTGATTATTGGATTGCCGCCTTTTTCTGGTTTTGTTGCTAAATTTATGATGTTCATGGCAATTTTAAACCACAGTAGAGAGGATTTTTCTGCTTCTCTTCCGGTTTACCAAGATTGGCTTTTTGTAGTTTTTGTCACTCTCTCTGGTTTTGCGGCTTTGATTGCATTGACACGAACGGGTATCCGAACTTTTTGGGTTTCTCTTGAAGGGCGTATTCCTCGTGTGCAAGTGATAGAATTTGCGCCTATTGCCGTTCTCCTTGCTTTGTGTTTTCTTATAACAATTGTAGCCAGTCCTGTTAGTCATTATATGTCTGAAACTGCTAAGACTTTGTATGAACCTCAAAACTATATTGGGAGCGTTTTAACGGATTTTTCTCTCGAAAATAGGGAGATAAGTAAATGAATCGTTTTTGTCCTTCCCCTTTTTTCAGTGGTGTCATTGTCCTTATGTGGCTTATTTTAAATGGTTTTAGTTTAGGGCAATTGCTTTTAGGGATTTTAACCGCTTTGTTTTGTGGTTGGATGATACGGCTTCTGGAGCCGGAGAAGGTTGTTATTAAAAGCTGGAGTGCGGTTTTTCGTCTCGTTTTTCGAGTATTTATAGATTCTATATTCTCAAATGTTTCGGTGGCTTGGTTTGTTTTAACAAAAAGGTCTCGAGAGCAGAAATCTGGTTTTATTGTAGTACCTCTTCTGCTTCATAATCGCACTGCTTTGGCTATTTTAGCATGCATCCTTTCGGCAACCCCTGGAACTGCTTGGGTTGCCTATAATAGTAAAAAGGGTGAACTTTTGCTTCATGTCTTAAATTTAAAAAATGGATATGATTACAAACAGTTGATCAAACAACGGTATGAGCAATTGCTTTTGGAGATTTTTTTATGAGTATGGTGATTCTTTATTGGGGGCTTTTCTTTTCACAGTTTTTTTTAAGTTTAGCGGTGATTTTCGCGCTGTTTCGGTTGATTCGTGGTCCACGGGCGCAGGATAGAATTGTTGGTTTGGATGCCCTTTATATAACCACTATTCTTTTGTTTCTTACATTCGATATTCGTTCAGGAACAACCACTTATTTTGTCGCAGCTCTCATTATTGGATTGTTGGGATCTGTCTCAAGCATCGCTTTGGCGAAATTTCTTATGCGGGGGGAGATTATTGAATGAAAGATGATATATCGCTTGTGGTTGCTATTGCTATCACAGTTTTCTTAATATTAGGGTCTGGATTGACATTGATCGCAACGATAGGTTTGGTGCGTTTTTCCAATTTTTATAAGCGTTTGCATATGCTTTCAGTATGTACGAGTTGGGGCGTTGGTAGTATTCTTATTTCTTCATTTCTTTATTCAATATTTGTGGACCATTATTTTGTTTTTCATGAAGTGTTGCTGATGTTTTTTTTGTTTTTAACAGCACCGGTAGCTTCTATGTTGCTCTCACATACAGCAGCTTATCGACATCATTCAGAAGAACAGTCAGAAAAACCGCTGGCTCTTTTATTACACAAGACGGAGGAAAAGTTACCCACGTCAGAAGGAACATCAAGAGATGAGAGCCAGCGCGGTTCTTGAAATGTAAGAATCTTCCTTATTCTGTGCTTTTTTCTTCTACACAGTGGATGGGCTTTTCTTCTTTTGGATCATTAATAAGATCGTAAAATATGGCTTCATTTTTAGTTATCCACCAAATGTATTGTCCACCCACATATTTTCCTCCAGAAGCGGCAATTACATTAGAACCAACGATGCGCTTACCGTTCCATTTTAAATCAACAAGCGCAATATTGCCAGCATTATAATAAGTTGCTTCAACATACTCTTTGCTTGTTCCCATATCGCATTGATAGGAGACGGTCTCTGTTGTTGGTTCTGGATCATCTGGTACTTCAATGACTAAAGAACTTGCTAATGCATTAATTGAACCGAGGAGGAGCACACTTAAAGTAATGAAAAATTGTTTAGTAAAAGAAATTTTTTTCATAATATTTCCCGTGTTATTTAAAATAATAATGTTGACTCATCTTTACAGAGGATAGGTTTTTTTTCTTCTGGATCCTGAGCAAGGTCATAAAGAGTGACTTCTTTGTTCTTCTCCCACCAGATATACTGAGCTCCTGCAAATTTTGCTCCTGTTGCCGCGATGACATTAGCAGCAATGACACGATCACCGTTCCATTTGAAATCAACCAACGAAATATTATCAGCATTAAGATAGACTGCCTCAATGCGCTCTTTACCTGCTCCAGTTTCACACTGATAGGTAATGGTCTCTGTTTTGGGCTCTGGATTGTCTGGTACTTCAATGATTAAAGAACCAGCTAAGCTATTGTTTGAGCTGAAGAGTGATAAACTTAAAGCGGTGAAAAATCCTAAAATGTGCAAAGTTTTTTTCATGATGCTTCCCTATATTCCTAATATTGTGCACAAAGAATAATTTGACTGATACGATGGTGTCTACGGCAGGATTCGAACCTGCGACCCCAGGATTCATACCACTTCGATTTTCACCGCCAGCCTTATCGGCTGTTTGTGGTCTGGACTGTCTCTTCACCTTGAAGCTTTTGCTCTTTAGGTGCTGCCCGTTCAGTCTCTACACCTTTCTCTCATTTGAAAAGAGACTTGGCTCGGGATTGGCATACAGTCGCCCATGAAGCTTTCCCCGAATTTGAGCAGATTCACTTTGAGGATTTCTCCTCAAAGTGCCCAATTTCTTTAGGAATCCTGTGCTCTATCCTACTGAGCTACGCAGACATCATCATGTTAATCTTTAATAGAAGTATAAAAACGAATCAATTATATTCAATATGAATTAACGAATTTCTGTTAATTTTTGTTCCAAAAAGGATAAAACGGCATCTGGTGAAACATTTTTTGCAATAAATGATTGGCCAAGTCCGCGTGTTAAGATGAAAGTCAAATTGTTTTGCGAAACTTTTTTATCTTGGGCAAAGAGAGTCATTAAAGTTTCAGCATCTGGTAGACACCCTGGGATATCCTTTAATTGTGTAGGCAATCCTATAAATTTGAAGTGCGCTTCAATGCGTTGTATAAGCGTGGGGCTTATTAAATTTAATTGAGCAGAGAATTGATGAGCTAGAATCATCCCAATTGCTACGCTTTCGCCATGGATTAAACGGTTGGAGTCATAAGCGGTTGCTGTTTCAAGCATGTGTCCAAATGTATGGCCAAGATTTAAGAGTGCGCGCTCTCCCGTTTCGTACTCATCCCGTGCTACAATGTCAGCTTTAAATTGGCATGAGCGAACAATGGCCTCTGTTCGCATAGGGCCATTAGAGAAAATTTTCTGCCCATTTTTTTCAAGCCACTCAAAAAAGTCAGGTTGGTTAATGAGACCGTATTTTACTATTTCTGCGTAGCCAGCGCGAAATTCACGCGGTGGCAGGGTATCAAGAAGACACGTGTCAGCAATAACGCATTGTGGTTGATAAAAGGCACCAATAAGATTTTTGCCATATTGGCTATTGATTCCCGTTTTTCCACCAACAGAAGAATCAATTTGTGCAAGAAGCGTTGTGGGCATTTGAATGAAGTTCATGCCACGGCGGATTATACTTGCCGCAAATCCTGCTAGATCACCAATGACACCACCGCCAAAAGCAATAACACAGTCGCCTCTTTCTAAGCGTGCAGCAAGAATTTGATCGATAACAACTTGCAGGGTTGAAAATGATTTTGATTGTTCTCCCGCTTCTACAATAATAGGGACAGTATGAATTTTATTTTTTGTTAATTCTGCTTGCAATATCTCTAAATGAAGGGAAGCAACATTTGTATCTGTAACAAGTGCCAAGCGCGTTTGATGAGGATCTTTTTTATTAAGAGCATGTTTAATTTGTGAAGCAGCTTGTGTAATCAGACCCGGACCAATGATGATATCGTAACAGTGTTTGTCCAGTTTAACAGTGACGGTTTTGGTTTGCATGCTGGTTATCCCTATTGTTAATTTCTGTGTATAGGTAGTGCTGTACGGATCGTATAACATTTTGTGCTACGGTATGACGGCTTTCTTTATGACTGTTAATTGTTAAGTTTGCCTTTGCATAGATAGGATAACGCTGTTCCATGAGTTTTTGCATGGTTTCTTTAGGATTGACTGTTTGAAGCAGGGGACGTGTTGGGTGCTTTGAGACACGTTGCATGAGGATATCAAGATCGACTTTTAGCCATATGGATATACCATTTTGGTGAATGGCTTTTCGGATATTTTCATTTATGTAGGCACCACCACCTGTTGCTAAAACAAGGGGACTTTTTTTCATGAGGTTTAGAATAACACGCTGTTCAAGAGCACGAAATTCGGATTCACCATAAATTTCAAAGAGTTCCGTGATTGTCATTTGTGCAGCTTTTTCAATTTCTTGGTCAGAATCATAAAAAGGTAAACGAAGCATGGTGGCGACGCGTTTTCCGATCACTGATTTGCCTGCCCCCATAAGACCAACAAGGACAAGTGCTCTTTTATCAAGGGACGATAAGAGCTGATTCTTTATTTGTGTTATGGGGACGCGTTTTTGTCGATTGCTTTTCATAACTTTATTTCGGCATTTATCCATCTTAAAGTCAATTCCTGTTAATCTTTGTGAGGCATAATACGAGATAGAATATTTTTGGGTAGGTTATTGTCTTATGCCAACATTGACTAGATTTTTGATGATTCTTTTCATTTTGCTTTCTGTTCTTTTCATTATAATGGGTGCTCTTGTGGTTTGGGTTGAACCAGTAACTGTGGATATGTACATTGATGTTCCCTTGAATTCATGGAATCTTTCTACGGAAGCGAATCAATGAAATGAAAAGTGGTGCTGTGATAGATCATTTTCTTGAGATGATGAGTGCGGAGAGAGGGGCTTCGTCTCATACGCTTGCGGCTTATCAGCATGATTTGCAGTGGGCACAAGACGAATTGTCTTCACACTCTGTTTCGCTTTTTTCAGCACAAAAAGAAGATTTAATTACTCTTTTGTCACTTATGCATACTTTTGGTTTTGCGGCATCGTCGCAAGCGCGCCGTTTATCAACTTTGCGTCAGTTTTATCAATTCCTTTATGCTGAAGGGTTGAGAGCAGATGATCCCTCTCATGATATTGATGCACCTCGTCAGAGGCGTCCTTTGCCCAAAATCATGAGTGAAGATGCAGTGATAAAATTGCTTGATTTTGCGGAGTTAGAAGTCAACCAAGCAGACTATGGGTCCAAAGGTTATTTCCGTGCACTGCGTCTTCAGCTATTGATTGAAATGCTTTATGCAACAGGGTTACGTATTAGTGAGTTGGTGAGTCTGCCGGTTCAGTCTGTTCGAAGGAATGAATACAGCGTTTTGGTTCGTGGTAAGGGCAAAAAAGAACGAATGGTGCTGTTATCAAAAAAAGCATGCCAAGTTCTTTCACAGTGGTTAAATTTGCGTGATCAGGGAAAGGACGCTACGAGTTCTTATCTTTTTCCTGCGCATTCCGAGACAGGATATATTGCTCGTCAAGTCGTTGCACGAGAGTTGAAAAATCTCGCTAGAAGAGCAGGGATAGGAAGTGATAGCTTTTCTCCCCATGTGTTGCGTCATGCTTTTGCTAGTCATCTTTTGCAAAATGGTGCTGATTTGCGTGCCGTTCAACATTTGTTAGGTCATTCTGATATTGCTACCACTCAGATTTATACCCATGTGTTGGAAGAGGGACTTTATCGTTTAGTCAATGAGCATCATCCACTTGCCGATGAGCAAAAGGCTCGTTAAAGAAAAGGTGATGTTTTTGAAAAAGACTTTATAAAGCAAATTATAAGTGTATAAGTGACACTGAATGAGTTGACACAAATGTATAATTATCTTGATTTTGAAAAACCAGTTGCTGATCTTGATGGGAAAATTCTTGAATTAAAAAAAATTTCTCAGGAAAAAGGCAGTCTTGATATGAGTGACGAGATTGCTCGTCTTGAAACGCGTTCCCAAACAGCGTTGCGCGATATTTATAAAAAATTATCGCCGTGGCAAAAAACACAAGTCGCTCGTCATCCGGATCGTCCCCATTTTATGGACTATTCTAAACGCCTATTGAGTGACGTTACGCCTTTGGCCGGAGATCGCAAGTTTGCTGAAGATGAGGCTATTCAAGCGGGGTTTGCACGCTTTAAAGGTGAGGCCGTTGCTTATATCGGTCAAGAGAAAGGTCACGATACGCAAACACGTTTGCGCTATAATTTTGGTTCTGCGCGTCCAGAAGGCTATCGTAAAGCTGTACGTATTATGGAAATGGCTGACCGCTTTGGTTTGCCACTCCTCACTTTTATTGATACAGCAGGTGCTTATCCTGGGGTAAGCGCTGAAGAACGTGGGCAAGCGGAAGCAATTGCTCAATCAACAGCTACAACTTTGCGTTTGAAAGTTCCTGTGGTTTCCGTTGTTATTGGAGAAGGCGGTTCTGGAGGGGCGATAGCAATCGCGGCTGCCAACAAAGTTTATATGTTGGAGCACGCAATTTACTCTGTTATTTCACCAGAAGGAGCAGCTTCTATCTTATGGCGTGATCCAGCTCGTGCAAAAGATGCTGCAATGAATATGCGTATTACCGCTCAAGATTTGTATCGCTTAAAGATTATTGATGGCATTATTTCGGAACCTTTAGGGGGAGCGCATCGTGGCAAAGAGATTGTCATTGATGCAACGGGTGATGTTATTTCAGAAGCTTTAAAAGCTATGGCTGGAAAAGATGGTCAAGTGCTTAAACAAGAGCGAAGGGAAAAATACCTTCAAATTGGTCGATCTCTAACATAGGTTATTTTTTGTGAGGGGTGTTGGATTGGAGTTTTATTCGATGACATTTAGCAGATTCCTTGCTGTGTGTGTGTTGTTTGTAATGGGACTATTGACAGCATGTGAAGGAAGATTACCAGCCTCTATTCGCGCTAAAGTTGAGCAGCCGTTGCCGCAAGAAATCAAAAATAGAATGGTTCTGTATGATATAGATCCCTATGCACCGATTATGATGCGGTTTTTTAAGGAAGAAAATCTTGCTGAAGTTTGGAAGCAATCTCGTTCAGGACCTTTTATCTTGGTTGCTCGCTATGGCATTTGCAAATGGTCTGGTAAGCTTGGACCTAAATATAAAGAAGGGGATCTTCAGACACCAGAGGGTTTTTATACTATTAGCGCAAACCAAATGAATCCTTATTCAAAATATTATCTCTCTTTTAATATAGGATTTCCTAACCTTTATGATCAGGAAAATGGTCGCACAGGAAGCAATCTTATGGTGCATGGTTCTTGCTTTTCCGCAGGTTGTTATTCTATGAGTGATAAGAACATGGCTCAGATTTATGCGTTTGCACGGGATGCTTTTAAAGGAGGACAAAGAGAGTTTCAGTTGCAGGCTTTTCCTTTCCGCATGACCGAGGATAATATGTCACGTCATAGCAAGAATCCTCATTATCAATTCTGGGTTATGCTTAAGAAAGGTTATGATTTTTTTGAAAAAAATCGTCAACCTCCAACTGTTGAGGTTTATGGAAAACGTTACGTTTTTAATCGCGATATTGATAAAAATTCAGTTTCTCTAATGCAGTGAGTGTTATTGTATCCTACTGCACCGTAAACACTATCACTTAATAATGGTGATACAGGATACGCAAAAACTTTGCACATAAGGTGTTTAAGTGAGTAGTCAATATTTTAAAGCGCAGAGTTTTTTCATAGAGCTTATGTAAGTAAATCATATGAAGTGGGAAGCCAAGAGGAATTTTCTCAAAGAAGTTGGATTGTTTGCACATCGTTACTGGTATCAATCTTCGTTTTTAGTGAAGAGTAAGTTAACATGAAATGTACCTCTCTTTTTATTTCTTTCAAAGAGTTTTATTCTTTTATGCTGTAAAATATTGTCTTGTCGTGCTGTTATATAAGATACATTCACATATTTTAAAATGCGATATTGCCTCTGTCTGATTTTGTTTTTTTCTTAACAGGGATTTTGATTTCAATTAGCTTGAATAAATATAGAGTTGAGCAGAATATTTTAGAACCAAGAATTTGGCCAATCGGTCTGTGAAATGAATCACATGAAGTGGTTTGCAGATGAAGCGCATTTAGAGAGAAAACAATCTGTTTGCAGATTGATGGGTATTAAATTTTTTATCATAACAATTTGATTTATAATGATAATTTAGTGTTATTCAAGTTAAATTAGAACCCTGAATACCGTAAGCTTCTCTCATTTCAAAGCCGTTCCATGTTGAATAAATTAAAACCATTTTCTTGCACGTTACAAGCGGGGATAACCGCGTGGGTGAAACTGTGCAAGAAAGACTAAAATGCTTTTTACAAACCGTCTCAAGTACCAAGGGCTTGTTTCAACATTGGGAATTAGCAAAGTGTGTAATGGTGCCGGTTTGCTTCTTTAAAAGCATAAAGATGGTGGTGCCAATGAATTTAATATTATATCATTGAAGGGGAGAAAAAATTAAAATTTTATTCCTGGAATGACCAGAGGATTTTCTAAGAGAGCTGTTTTGTCTGCAGTATCTATTGCTGGTTTATTAAAAAAAGCATTGAGGAGCTTTTGTATTGCGTCTTTTTCAACACCATCGGCAATGATGACAAAACGTGTTTGTTTTATTCCTTTTGGCCATGCCGGCAATCTTATGGGAGGATGAAAAAATGTTTGTACGCCATGTAATACAAGTGGGCGATAAGGGTCATCACGCAATGCGATAATTGCTTTAATACGTAATAATTTTGTACCATAACGCTCTTGTAGGAGATCTAAAAAAGCTTCAATTGTGGCGTAATCAACAGGACCCTCACAGTTTAGTGAAAAGGTACGAATGGTTTTATGGGGGGTATGATCATGTGGGGTAGTCGTAAGATTTTGTTTAAGTTTTTTATTTTCTACTTTTTCATCCCATAATGTGTTATTTATTAATAGATTTGAACAGAAATCTTTAGAATGGGCGTCAATGATTTGTGCTGTAGGATTCATTGTTTTAAGTGTGCTAAGGAGTGCATCTGAAAGCGTTTGTGGGTCTCTAAGATCTGTTTTGGTGAGAATGATTTTATCAGCAAATATTAATTGTTTATATATTTCAGGATAGCGCTTACATATGGAAAGTGGACTTAATGTATCAAATGTTGCAAGAACAGCATTTATGGACAATGTTTGAATAAACAATGGGTGGCTTAAAAGTATTTGTAAAATAGGGGCGGGATCAGCCATCCCTGTGGTTTCAATGATAATATGATGGAGTTGTTTGATCTGTCCTGTCTGAACGCGATTTATTAAATCAATTAATGTGTCGATGAGATCACTGCGTAAATTACAGCATAAGCAACCATTGGCAAGCTCAATAATTCCTTCTGTCGTTTTTTCAACCAGAAGGTGGTCAATACTGATTTCGCCGAATTCATTGATGATAACAGCACATTCTGTTAGAAGAGGGTCTTGTAGCATACGGTTGAGCAAAGTTGTTTTGCCAGAGCCTAAAAAACCCGTAATAAGCGTGAGAGGGATGCGCTTTATTTTCATGTTAATCATCAATCATAGTTTTGTTTTTAAAAAATATATCTCAGTATGTCTAAGCAATTTATAATGATGTCCGTGAGGGATATAATGGTTAATCCCCCATGAAATCCATTGTACCACTATCTTTACGCTTATAAAGGTAGGTGCACGTGGGTATATTATACACTTTTAGCGTCAATGTTATGATAATTTTTGGTTCTTGAAAGGACTTATAGGAAGGATTTTTATTCCTTGTTTTAATTATTTTATCTACATGTTCATCCACCTTGTGGCGCGCAAGAGACTGGTTTTATTGATTCAACAAATACAGATTTGAAATGAGAGAATCTTACAATACTTGTGGTTTTGACATAAGGTACAAAATAATTAATTATCATTATAAATCAAAGTATTATAATTAATTGTAGATTATGATTTATGGCTTTTTATAGAATGGTTTGCGTGCCTTTTATACGGAATATAGGGTTTTCTTAGTGGTTTTACTGTCATTTTAGGTGTTTGTGGCGTACGAATGAGGTGTACTGATAAAGGATGAGAAAAAGAAGGTGGAGCAGTGATAAAAGGTGAGGTGAGAATAATATTTCCTTGATCATCATATGAATTTGCATGCATTTTTATGGCTTCAGGTGTGCATGTTTGTTGTCTCATATTGTTGGCTTGTGTTATGTTGCTCCCATAAGGTTTTAATGTTGCTAGTGTTAATTGGGGGCTTCCTTGGTGCAAAAATCCTATTTCAAGAAGTTGTGCAGCTTTTTCTTCTCTTTCACTTATGTTGTTAGCACCTAGAATGACAGCAATAATTGTACGTTTATTGCGGGTGGCTGAGGCAACAAGATTAAAACCAGAGGCACAAATAAAGCCTGTTTTCATACCGTCTATCCCATAAAAACGGCCAATGAGGTTGTTTGAGTTATGTTGGATTTTTCGATTATTACCAAAATCAATGGCTGGAATAGAAAAATAATGAGCATATTGTGGAAATTCTCGACGTATTTGAACGGCTAAAAGAGCAATATCGCGTGCCGTGGAGTAGTTTTGAGGATCTGGTAAACCACTTGCGTTCGCAAAATGGGTGCCAAACATGCCTAAACGTTTAGCTTCGCTATTCATTTTACGTACAAAATCTTTCTGTGAACCCGCAACAGCTTCACTCATGGCAATGGCTAAATCATTGGTAGATTTAACCATGGTGATACTTAAGGCTGTATCAAGTGTGAGTACAGAACCAGCTTTATAGCCTGAACGATATGAGGGAGCTTTTGCGGCGTATTCGCTGATGGTGATATGTTTGTTTGGTGAAACTTCCCCTCGGCTCATGGCACGAAAAATAACATAAGCGGTCATTAATTTTGTCAAGGAAGCAGGATACCAACGCTCAAAAGCTTGATTATGTTTTAAGATACGCCTCGTTGTAACATCAACAGAAATAAAAGGCTGCGCTAGAGCAACAGCGCTGGATAAACTCAAAATCACAGAAAAAAATAAATTATAGAAGAGACGTCGCATTAATTTAAATCTAGTTCCCTCTTATTCGTTATTTAGAATTGTTTTAATGTAGCACACAAAGCATTTAAATCTAGGATAGGAAGGAAAGATGGTTAATTGCTGTATCCGTTGTGTCTGTGGGATAAAAACCAATTCTCATTTTTATTTTCCCCTTGAATTTGGTTTGATGACTTAAGTATCTCAAGAAATACTTTTTAAATAATGAAGATTGTACAAGATTTCAGGCTCTTGGAGGGATTGAATTTCTCAGAAAGGAATGAATCTGCATAATCATGCATTTTTCTTGCTCTCCTGTTAGGATAGCCCTTGGCACTTGAGACGGTTCGTAAAAAGCATTTTAATCTTTTCTTGTATCGTTTTATTCACACAGATATCCCCGCTTGTAATGTGTAAGAAAATGATTCTAATTGATTCAACCTAGAATAGATTTGAAATGAGAAAATCTTACGGTATTCAGGGTTCTCATTCAAGTTGAATAACGCTAAAACATCCTTATAAATCAATGAGATGTATGTTATTTAAATGATTTTAAAGAGAGGAAGAATTCTTTTTCAAAAAAATTTACACATTGATCATTTCTTATCATGTACAAGTGTTTTACAATTTTAAATTAGAAAGTTTGAAGTATCTTTCTTATATTTTTGTTCCCTATACTCCGCTCAATATACAAAGTTATGCATTATTCTTATCAATCAGTGCATTGTTTCATGTTGATTTAGTTTTTGAAGTTTCTGAACAGCGTATGGTGGCATAGGAGGAGGGGTAGGGTCTTGAGCTGCTAAGAGAAGCAGTTCATCACACGCTTTTTCAGTTTTTTGGACAAGTTGATCTAGAAAATCACGTTTGCTTAAACCAGCCTCTATCGGGGGAAGAATACGGACACGAATTGTTCCGGGATAGCGGCGAAAATTATTGCGTGGCCAATATAAACCCGCATTATGTGCAATAGGAACAACTTGAAGTCCTAATTCATTATAGAGCGCGACAATTCCCGACTTATAATCTGGTTCTTGACCGGGTTGTCGGCGTGTTCCTTCGGGAAAAATCAAGATTTGGCGCCCTTGTTTTACTTTCTCTTTTGCTTTTTGTATAATCATTTTTAAGGCTTTGATGGGTGTTGTGCGGTTAATGGGGATAATTTGCGTTTTTGCCATATACCAGCCAAACAATGGAATCCACATCAATTCACGTTTTAAAATGAGAGTGGGATCATCAAAATAAGGAACAAGACTGAAAGTTTCCCAAGCCGATTGATGCTTTGGAGCAATGATATAGGGTCCTTTGGGAAGATTTTCTAAACCTTCAATCTCATAACTTGTGCCTGCGATGTATTTTTGCAAAAAGAGTGTAACGCGCGCCCATGTTTTAGGGACAATCCATGCCTTTTTGCGGGGCATTAAAAAATAAACGGGAGCGTAAAGAATCATTTGTATGAAAGTTGTTGTATAAAAAGCGAACGTAAAAAGAATAGAACGAAGGATAAGCACTACATTTTCCATTTTATATCTATAAGAAGACTTCATATATAATATAATTCACATGAGAAAACATCTTCTTTATGTTTTTTCAAGCATCTATTTTTTCGGTAACTCATTTTCCGATATTTAAAAACAGAAGGAAAGAGGTTAATGGAATTACAAAAAGATAAACTTTTTATTCCACGGATTTTATCTATTGCGGGAACAGATCCTTCTGGTGGCGCTGGAATGCAGGCGGATTTGAAGGTTTTTTCAGCTATGAAAACTTATGGTATGAGTGTGGTTACAGCTGTTGTTGCACAAAATACTCAGGGTGTGCGTTCTTTTCAGGCATTAGATGCTTCTTTTGTTGCAGATCAAATTGATTCTGTTTTTGAGGATATCCATGTTGATGCCGTTAAAATTGGTATGGTTGCAAATGCTCAGATTGCACAGGTTATTGCAGAACGTCTTGCTTATCATAAAGCGCGTTTCATTGTTTTTGATCCGGTTATGGTTGCAAAAAGTGGTGATGTTCTTTTAAAGTCTGATGCAATTGAAATTATGCGTGATGTTCTTGTGCCGATGTCAACTTTGATCACGCCAAATTTGCCTGAAGCTGCACTGTTATTGGGGCGTGAAGTGCAATGGTCTTTAGAGACTATGTATCAATATGCTCCACGACTCTTGGCGCTAGGGTGTCATGCAGTTTTGTTAAAAGGGGGACATTTGAATACGCTGACCAAAAATAGTACAGAAAATTACGATTGTTCTAGTCCAGATCTTTATTGTGATTGTGAAAACCTTGTTATACTTGAAGCCTCTCGTCTTTCAACTACTCATGATCATGGGACAGGGTGTACCATTTCTGCTGCCATTGCAGCTCTGTTACCTACCCAACCTTTGGATTGCGCTGTTAAACAAGCAAAAGATTATTTGCATGGCGCTTTAACTGCCTCAGATGCTTTAAAAGTAGGGAAAGGGCGAGGGCCGCTTCATCATTTTTATGCATTATGGAAAGATTAATACAACGGTTGATAGTGAAAAATCTTCACTCTATGAATTTGTTTCGTCATTATATGATGTTTTGGACTTATGACTGATAAATGTTAGCGTATTGTAGCTTAACAGTTATTTTGTATTAAGAAGGATAAGAAAAAATGTTATAATTTGCTTCTTTTATATATTTTTTACGATTAATCTATCCTGTTTTAGAGGCAATTTTGAGTATAAAAAAGAGAGCAAGGAATTGTAAAATCAGGATTTGATAGCAAAAAGAGTAGAGGGAAAGACCTTTTACAAGGCGATATTAAAGCTAGCGGATCCACTATATTCGCTGTTTCTTATATTGGTGGCAAAACAGCCATTCAACCGATTGCACAATTTGCGGGGGCGGGGCATGCCAATTACTCTGTGAGAGAACAAAGAGACAAAGACCGTTCCCCCATCACACACAATCAAAATGTCACAGTGCATGTTAATGGGGCGCGTGAACCCAT